>JAZRDK010000072.1:0-19826 GCA_045660225.1 Candidatus Scatosoma sp. | reverse complement strand
AAATAAAAAACAACGCACCCAAAAGGATGCGTTGTATTTTTCCATTATCTCTTCGAGAACTGAGGAGCACGACGAGCTTTCTTCAAGCCGTACTTCTTTCTTTCCTTTGCACGAGGGTCTCTCGTCAAGAAACCTGCCTGCTTCAATGCAGGACGGCTGTTTTCTTCTGCTTCGAGAAGAGCGCGCGCAATACCAAGACGGATTGCGCCTGCTTGACCCGTGTAACCGCCACCGATTACGTTAACGATAACGTCGTACTTGGATTCAACTTCCAAAAGTGCGATGGGTTGTTTAACGATGTATTGAAGCGTACCCTGAGGGAAATAATCTTCGAAAGCGCGGTCGTTGATAACAATCGTGCCGTTACCACCGGGAATAAGACGAACACGTGCGATTGCCTTCTTTCTTCTGCCCGTACCCCAGAACTGGAGTTTCTTTTTAACGTTTGCTTTTGCCATAATTCTCTCTCCTTAGTCTACTTTCAACTCTTCGGGTTTTTGTGCCGCATGGTTGTGTTCAGCGCCCTTGTACACCTTAAGCTTTTTGAGCATTGCTCTGCCAAGGCTGTTCTTAGGAAGCATACCCTTTACCGCTTCGTAAACGGCAAGGTCGCTCTTTTCCGCCATCATCTTCTTGTAGGAGATTTCCTTCAAGCCACCGATGTAGCCCGTGTGGTATCTGTAGAACTTGTTTTCCAACTTCTTACCGGTAAGCACCGCTTTGTCGGTGTTGATAACGATTACGAAATCGCCGGTGTCTACGTTGGGAGTGTAGGTAGGTTTGTTTTTACCGCGAAGTACGGACGCTACGCGACTTGCCAAACGACCCATAGGGACGCCTGCCGCATCGACAACGTACCATTTTCTTTCAACCGCTTCGGCCTTAGCCATATAGGTTTTCATAATATGCTACTCCTTTATTTCGTGTATATTTTTTCTTTTTTCGTGATTTTGCGCGTTGACGTCCGCCTTATCCACAACCCGTTCAACTAACGGGGAAAAACAGGTTTTTCAAGGCTTTTCCGCAACTTGCCTATTTATTGTAGTATGAAAAAAAATTTAAGTCAAGCTGTTTTGCCCTAGGTTTTTCAACTTTTTTTATTTTTTTTCGATTTTTTTTATTTTCCTTATTTTCCGCCGAAAACGACGCCCTTTTCCCGATTTTTTCGCGCTATTTTCACGAAAAAAACGTCCTTTCCGCGTTATATATAATATAGTAACGAGCGCCCAAAAAACTTTTCTTCGTTTCCGTCCGTTTTTTTGCGCGCGTCCCCCTACTTTTCATTGCTTTTTTTTGAAATATGCTATATAATAAATGCGTACGAAATAAATGTAAACTTTTTGGAGGACAAAATTATGCCTTTGGTAACTACTACCGAAATGTTCAAAAGAGCTTATGCGGAAAAATACGCAGTCGGCGCTTTTAACGTAAACAACATGGAAATGATTCAAGCCATCGTGGAAGCGGCAAACGAAGAAAAATCGCCCGTTATCCTTCAGGTTTCCGCAGGCGCAAGAAAGTATGCAAATCCCGTATACTTAAAGCACCTTGTACAAGCTGCGGTAGAAACCAACGATATTCCTATCGCGATGCACCTTGACCACGGCGCAGATTTCGAAATCTGTAAAGCATCTATCGACGGCGGTTTCACGTCCGTTATGATTGACGCTTCTTCGCACCCTTGGGAAGAAAACATTGCCATCACCAAGAAAGTCGTTGAATACGCACACGACCACGGCGTTGTTGTAGAGGCGGAACTTGGTACGCTTGCAGGCATCGAAGACGACGTAAACGTCGACGCGGCGCACGCGCACTTCACGTCCCCTGACGAAGTAGAAGAATTCACGGCAAGAACGGGCATCGACTCGCTTGCAATCGCTATCGGTACCAGCCACGGCGCGTACAAGTTCAAGCCTGGTCAAGACCCGAAACTTCGTTTGGACATCTTGGAAGAAATCGGTAAGAGATTGCCCGGTTTCCCCATCGTCCTTCACGGCGCTTCGTCCGTTCCCCAGGACAAGGTTGCTATCGTCAACCAGTTCGGCGGTCATATGCCCGACGCAATCGGTATCCCTGAATCCGAACTTAGAAAAGCGGCGCAAATGGCAGTTTGCAAAATCAACATCGACAGCGACCTTCGCGTAGCGTTTACGGCGGCAATCCGTAAGCATTTCAGCGACCAACCCGGTCACTTCGACCCCCGTCAATACCTTGGCGACGCACGCGTTATGATGAAAGAAATGGTAAAACACAAAATCGTCAACGTGCTCGGCTCGCAAGGCAAGGCGTTCTAATCGAAAACAAAATGAAAAACCCAACCTGCGCGGTTGGGTTTTTTTCTTATTCCGTTTCGATTTTTAATACGCGGACAACCAAACTGTTGCCGTAGGTGTAGGCAGGGTTGTTGATTTTCACAACACCGTCCTTTTGTTCAAACTCGTAAACGATGGACGCGTCTTCAAGCGCCGTAACCGACTTGATTTTTTTATCAAACGCAAATTCGTCCAACGGATTGTAATCAAACTGCATCGCAACGTCGGGACTGCCTATCATCGGCAAATCGTGCACGAACAAATAATACGTGCCGTCCTTTTCCAAGATGAAATCGTTGGGCTTGGACGTAACCGTGATGCCCGTAGGACGGGGCAGATACACCGCTTCCTTATTGTACGCCGTCCAGTTTCCAAGTTCTTCCAACATCGCCTTGTCCAACGGACGAAGAAGCCCGTTGCCCATAGGCCCGACGTTTAATAAGAAATTCGAGCCGTATCTTCTGCACACGCAAAGGTCTTCTATGAGCGATTTCAACGACTTATACGACAGGTCGTTTTTCGCGTATCCCCAGTGGTCGTTCATCGTTTGACACATTTCGCTGGCGATATATTTCGGCGCGTCTCCCATATTAATCGGTTCTGGTCTGCCACGCTCGAACGTAACGGAGTCCAGTTCGATATGCCCAAGCTCGCCACGTGCGGAAAGCCCCGTATTGTTGATAATCATTGCGTCGGGCTGATATTTTCTAATCGTGGCGTACAGCGCGTCTTCTTCCCAGTCGTCGTCTGGCTTGTTCCACATCCCGTCAAACCAAAATCCGCCGATTTTGCCGTAATTTTTACACAAAACTTCCACGCTGTCGCGAAGGTATTGCAAGTACGTCTTGAAATCCGTTTTATAACTTTCTTCGTGCCAGTCTAAAAGCGTATGATAGAAGAACGGGATAACGCCCTGCGCGTTGCAGGCATCCACGAACTCGCGTACCAAATCCCTTCCGCAACCGTGCACCGAATCGTACGTATTCAAACCGCAGGTATCAAACAGCGAAAACCCGTCGTGATGGCGCGTCGTCAACGTGATATATTTACAGCCTGCCTTCTTCGCCGTCGCAACCAGCTCCTCCGCCCAGTTTTCGTCGGGATTGAAAACCTTATACAGCGTATCGTATTCCTTGTCGTCGCGACCAACCCAGTCTTTATACCACTCACCGCGCTCTCTAAGGCTGTACACCCCGAAGTGCACGAACATACCAAACCCAAGCTTTTCAAACGCCTTTATATACTCTTTGACAATCATCGTTTTTCTCCTATTGTTTCGTCTTGATTATAACGCTTTTTCGCAAAATCAACGGGCGCGCCCCGTTTCCCTACGTTTTTCTTCTTCCGCCTTCGAAAAACGGCAACCGCAAAAATCCTGTCGATACAGTCCGTACGCCTTCGAAAGCTCTGTCGAGCGCAAATATCCGCCCTTCTTCTTAAAATCGGTGTACAAATACGCTACGCCCTGCTCTAAGGCAAGTTTTTCGCCGATTTCGTTCAGCCACTCCGCATTTTTATACGGGCTAAGCGTCAAGGTCGTCGCAAAAAAATCAAAACCGCCTTCCTTCGCCCGTTTCGCCGTTTCGTACAACCGCAGGGCGTAACAAGCGTAGCACCGTTTTCCACGCTCCGGCTCGTTTTCCAGCCCCTTCGCCACGTTTTGAAATTTCACGGCGTCGTAATCGCAATCGACAATCTCCGCCCAACCCGTTTCCTGTAAAAATCGGATTTGCTCGGCTTTCCGTTTCTCGTACTCTTCCCTTTCGTCAATGTTCGGATTATAGAAAAGCACGCTGACGGAAAACACGTCTTTCAGACGTTCTAAACACGCGGACGAACAGGGCGCACAACAACTGTGGAGAAGCAGTTTCGCCCCCTGTTTTGCGCCCTTGATTTGGTTTAGCATCATTTGTTCGAAGTTGCGTTTCATACTGCTATTATACCCCCTTTTTATGCGCTTGTCAATCTTTCCTATTGACAAAAAACGGCGCAAGGTGTATAATATTTTTATGAAACTGCTAATCCCCGTCGCGTCGGGTCTTGAACAAATCACAAAACGCCAACTCTTTGCGCTCGGTTACGAAAAAGCGCCTGCCGACAACGGCAGAATCGAGCTGGAAGGCGACTTTTCAGACGTCGCCAGGTTAAACGTCCTTTTGCGAAGTGGCGAAAGGGTGCTTATCGTGCTTTCGCGCTTTACGGCAACCACGTTCGACGAACTGTACGAAGGCGTGTACGCGATTGCTTGGGAAGACTGGCTCAGCGTCGATTCAAAAATCCTTATGGACGGCAAAAGCGTACAAAGCGAACTTGGCGCGATTAAAGCGTCGGGTGGCGTTGCCAAAAAAGCGATTATTCGCAGGCTTGCCGACAAACTCTGTCCAAAGGGCAAAACCTTTACGGAAACGGGCGCGCGCGCTATCGTCGGCGTGTCCCTATACAAAAACGAAGCGACGATTACTTTGGACACTTCGGGCGACGGCTTACACAAGCGCGGTTATCGTACGCTTGCTTACAGCGCGCCCTTGAAAGAAACGCTGGCGTCGGCGCTGATTGATTCCACCTTCTACAACCCCGACAAGGACGTTGAAAAACCGTTTGCCGACCCCTTCTGCGGAAGCGGTACGCTGGCAATCGAGGCGGCAATGAAGGCGAAAAATATTGCGCCCGGACTGCACAGGGATTTCGATTTTACGGCGTGGGCTTGCACGCCAAACGGCGTTTTGTCGCGCGCCAGGGAAGAGGCGAAAGACAGAGAAACGCGTGAAAGAAAGCCTATCATTTTCGCGTCGGATATCCGCGCGGACGCGTTGTCGATTGCGCGTTATCACGCGCGAAAAGCAGGCGTGGAAGACTGTATCCGCTTTTCCGAAAAGGACGCGCGGAAATTCAAAAGCGATTTGAAATACGGCGTACTCGTATGCAATCCGCCCTACGGCGAACGGCTTTCGGACGAGAAACAGGTGCGCGCGCTGATGTCCGATTTTGGCAAGGCGTTTCGCGCCCTGCCCGACTGGAACGCGTATATCCTTACCGCGTTGCCTGATTTCGAGCGTTATTTTGGCAAACGCGCGGACAAAAAGAAGAAATTATACAACGCCAACCTGATTTGCGGTTTTTATTCCTATTTTGGGAAACCGCCGAAATCAGAAGACGAAAAAAGGAACTGAGTATGTTAGATTACACGATTGTCGCCGTCAAAAAAACGGTCAACGATTTCAAGAAAATCCTGTTTTTCTCGACGGTGGTTATGCAACTTTTTTACATTGCCTATCTCGTCTACGCGACGGGTACGCACAGGGGTTTTTTCCCTATCAATATCGCCCTTTTATTTCTATCCGTCGGCTATTTAGGTTTTTTCGTCTACGCGTCGCAAAACGAAGTAGGTAAAGGCGTGAAACGGGTAGGCAAAAAGGCGTACGCGTACACGAAACTCATCATCAACCTGCTCTCGCTCGGGATTATGATTTTCAGCCTTGTTTCTACGGCAGGCAATCTCACAGCCGTATCCCTTCTTTTCACCGTGTTTATGGGCATCTTGTGGGTTTTCCAGGTACTTTTCCAAATCCTTGTCTATATCGTGGAAAGCAGGGCAAGACTGATTATAGACGGCTTAAAAATCGACTTTGAAAACATCGCCAAGCCCGTTACCGCGACGACGAATTTCTTCAAAAAACTTACGGGCAAGGAAATTGAAGAAAAAGAGCCGATAAAAAGCAGGGAATACTTGGACGAGTTGGTGCAAGAACGCAAAACGGAAATTTCCAACGCCAAGCTTGAACGCAAGTTTTTGAAAAAACAACAAAAAGCGGATAAAAAAGCGCAAAAACTCGCCGACAAACAGGCGAAAAGGGAGAAAAAACAATGAAAACCATCGGCATCGTAACGGGCGCGTCCAGCGGTATCGGCAAAGCATTTTTCCTGTCCCTTTTGGACAAAAATTTAGACGAAATTTGGGTGATTGCACGACGCGAAACCCAGCTAAAATCATTGCAGGAAACGACGGAAATCCCCCTTCGCGTATTCGCGCTCGATTTGTCAAAAGACGGCGCGATAGAGCCTGTTAAAAGCGCCTTAAACGAAGACGAGTACGCGGTAAAGTATTTGATTTGCGCGTCCGGTTTCGGGCGTTTTTCCGCCACGGCAGACGACGAAAGCGCGGTGCTTGAAAATATGGTCGATTTGAACTGTCGCGCCATCGTTTCGACGACGCACGCCGTCCTTCCCTACCTTACGCAAGAGAGCTTGGTGATGCTGATTGCGTCCGTCGCGTCTTTCCAACCTATCCCCTACGTGGCAACGTACGGCGCAAGCAAGGCGTTCGTGCTTTCCTACGGCAGGGCTTTGAACGTAGAACTTAGAAAAAGCAAGGGCGCGAAAGTGCTTTGCGTATGCCCGTTTTGGACGAAGACGGCTTTTTTTGACCGCGCGGAATCGGGTGAGAAAATCGTGAAAAAATACGTCGCGATGTACACGCCGGAGCAAATTGTAAAACGCGCGTGGAAGGACGCGAAAAAGAAAAGAAAGGACGTGTCCGTGTACGGGTTTAAGGCGAAATTCCAGGCGTTTTTAGTCAAGGTTTTGCCACATAGACTTGTGATGCGCGTTTGGTGCAAACAACAGAAATTGAAATAAGCAAAAAAAGGATAACGAAAATTTCGTTATCCTTTTTTTATAAAAATACTTGATAAAACTTTTTATATATGCTATACTGAATACGCCAAACAAATCGAATTTTTTTAAGAGCGGATATGTTTCTTTTTTAAGGAATATTCTATTTTTTTGTATTTTAATCCATACTGAATTTGGCAAAAGCGCAAATTCCACGGGTTAGGATACAAAGGTTTTATCCCTCTTCTAATTCCGATTTGTTTGGCGACAATTGGAGTTGGCGTTTTTCGGTGCGTTGACTTCGGTTGGCGCACTTTTTTATTTTACGGGTGAAGGATAATGCATTACAGCAAAGACGAATTATATGAAACCAACTTACACAGCTTACGTATTATCGGAAGAGAAGTAGGGGTATATGCGCCCACGCATTTGAAGAAAAAAGAATTGATAAACGAAATTATGTCCATCGTGAACGGTGAAAAACTCCCCTGCAAGCCGACGAAGAAAGGGCGTCCCGTGAAAAAAAACATCGAGTACGTAAGCGAAAAACTTTCAGCTTTGGAAACCGAGCTGGAAGAAGAGAAAAAGGCGGTTTTGGACGAAAAGGAAAAAGCGAAACTTTTAAGAGAACAGGTAAAACAAGAGATGATTTTCGCTATCTTACAAGCGATAGAAAAAACGTTGAATAAACTTTTGTAAATTTGAAAAAACACGCCGTATTTTGCACAAGCAAAATACGGCGTACTATTTTATTTAAGCGTTTCTAAAAGCGCGGTTACGCCACGATAAACGTCGTCGTACGCTTTTTCAAAATCGCGCGTATACCAAGGGTCGGCTACGCTTGCGTTTTCGCCTGCGAAGGAGAGCAATTTCTTGCATTTGTCCGCGTGCTTGTCGCCCAAAATCCGCCTTGCGTTTTTGACGTTGTTGTCGTCCATACAAAGGAATACATCAAACTGTTCCCCGTGCGCCTTTTCCAAAACCTGCGCGCGCTTGCCGTCCGTGGAAATCCCCTTCTTTTCAAGTAGCTCGCGAATAGGCGGATACACCCTTGCGCCCACGCCGTTAAACACGTTTTCGTCCGACGTCGCGGAAGATTCGATGATGAAATCCTTTTCCCTTCCCTGCCGTTTCACCAAATCCTTCATAACCAGCTCTGCCATAGGCGAACGGCAGATATTGCCAAGACATACAAACATAATTTTATACGGTCTCTTCATTTTGCTCCTTTTGGGGCCCTGTTGACGGGCTTTCTTCTTTGGGTTTTGCCTGGGTTTGACATTGTTTTGCGTGCGGACAGCCGTTGCAACCGCAACCACAACCGCCTTTGCCTTTCTTTCGTTTCCAAATCTCCCTGCCCATGACGGCAACCACCGCCAAGGACGCAAGGACGATAATTACGACGTCTATCGGTGTCATTTGTTGCCTGCCTTTTTTGCGCGGTAGCGGTTGAAAAGCGTAATGGAAACGATGACAACGACGGCAACCGTCGCCCAAATTGCAATCGTCCAAGGGAATTGACCGACGGTATAAACGACGCTTGCGCTGATATACGACGTCGCCAACCAAAACGCCAGCGTCCACTTAAACGTCTTTTTCGTCATTTCGCCTTTCGCGGACGCGACGGATGCAAAACAGGGTATCGTCGTCATATTAAATACGATAAACGCAATCAAAGCGGGTATGGTGATGCCCGTTGCCGAAATCATGGCTTGCACTTCCATAATGCCGTCTTCCGACTGCAACAAAGCTCCGCCCAAACATCCTGCCAACGTACCGATGGTGGCGATGACGTTTTCCTTGGCAATCAAGCCCGTCGCCGCGGCAACCGCAAACACCCAGCCTGCGTCCGTCAACTGCGAGCCAAAGCCAAGCGGTGTAAATAAGAACTGTACGAACATACCCAGCGAGCCTAAAATGCTTTCGTCCATACGCGCGTTCATATACACGACGTTTTCTTCCAAAACTGCAAACCCTTCGGGCAACGCGCTCAAAAGCGTGAACGTGCCGTCTTCAAAGACGTAGTAATCGTCCATCAAAAATTCCCAGCCCCACGAGAAGTTGGTCAAAAACCAAATGACGACACAGGAAACCAAAATGACGGTAAACGCTTTTTCGATGTAGTGCTTGCATTTGTCCCAAAGGTGGAGCATTAAATTTCTAACCCCCGGCATACGATATGCAGGCAGTTCCATAATAAACGGGGGCGTTTCGCCACGCATCGTCGTCGAGCGCATCAAAAGAAGGCTGACGATTGCCACCAACATACCTGCAACGTACATCGAATAGGTGATGATGTCCGTGTTCCCCACCCCAAACGACGCCACGATTGCGCCTGCAATCGCCGTCAAAATAGGCAATTTTGCCCCACAAGAGAAAAACGGAATTACGCGAATCGTCGCCGTGCGCTCCTTTTCGTCGGAAAGCGTACGCGTGTTCATCATCGCAGGCACGGAACAACCAAAGCCCATAATCATCGGCATAAACGCCCTACCCGAAACGCCGAAACGACGGAAAATTCTGTCCAAAATAAACGCTACGCGCGCCATATAGCCCGTGTCTTCTAAAATCGAGAAGAACAAGAACAAAACGAGAATTTGTGGCACGAACGAGAGTACGGACGCAATACCGCCCCATACCCCGTCGCAAACGAAGGCGACGATGGCAGGGCTTGCGCCCAAGCTTTCAAGCCCAAGCGACAACCATCCGCCTATGGCGTCCGTCAATGCGCTGACGGCGTAAAACAACGTTGCACCCAGCGAATTGACGCCGTCCGCGGACAGGAAAATTCCGCCGATAAGCGTTTCGCTTGCGCTTGCGCACCACTCCCCAAGCGAAGGGATAATACTGCCTAAATAGAACAGGTTTTCCGAAAACGTGAAATGGAAAACGCTGAACAAAATCACAAGGAAAATGGGGATACTCGCCCACTTATTCGTAAGCACCCTGTCCGCTTTGTCCGACGCCGTCAACAAATCTTCCGTACGGGGCGCGCGCTTTAACGCGGTGGCGTAATGGCGGACTATGTACTTATATCTTGCGTCTGCAATCGTCGCCTCCGTGTCGCACGCGTGCGCTTCTTCATCCGAACAGTTGATATGTACGTATTCGTGTACGGTTTCCGCCTCGCGCGGATGCGCCTTGACTTCCAATTCGTCCTTTTCTACAAGCTTTATCGCGTGGAATAAAGGCGATTCAACGCCCTTTAACGCAAGCGCTTTTTCCGCGTTTTCAATCGCTTTGCTCAACGAAATTTCGTGGAGTACGGACGTGCCCTTTCTGCCCCTTTTCGCGACGTCCATCGCGCGTTCCATCAAAATTTCAATGCCACGTTCCTTAAGCGCGGAAATTTCGACGACGGGCAGACCTAAGTTCTTTTCCAAAACGCCTGCGTTGATGCTGTCGCCTTTTTTTTCCAGCGCGTCCGTCATATTCAACGCCACGATAAGCGGTACGTCCACTTCCATCAGTTGGGTGGTTAAATAAAGATTACGCTCTAAATTCGTGACGTCGACGATATTGATAACACAGTCGGGCTTTTCGTCCAAAACGTAATTTCTTGCAATCACTTCTTCGGGCGTGTACGGGGAGAGCGAATAAATGCCGGGAAGGTCGATAATTTCTACTTCTTCCTTCCCCTTTTTATATACGCCTACTTTTTTGTCTACGGTTACCCCAGGCCAATTGCCAACGTGCGCCGTCGCGCCCGTCAACGCGTTGAAAAGCGTCGTCTTTCCAGCGTTTGGGTTGCCCGTCAATGCAAATCTTAACATATTCTCTCCTTTATTTCACTTCTACGCAAGACGCCTCCGCCTTACGCAAGGTCAATTCATATCCCCTGATTTTGATTTCTAAAGGGTCGCCCAAAGGCGCTTTTTTACGAAGCAAAATTTCCGTGCCAGGCGTTACACCCATGTCGAAAAGGCGTCTTCTTATCGCCCCTTCGCCGTTCACTTTCATAACGACGCATCTCTCTCCAATGCCCAGCTCAGATAAAACCTTTGCCATACCGTCCTCCTGTTGTCAAATTCTTAACCGTGGTTAATTTATTTTCCGAAAGAAAAAGCGGAAATATCCGTTGTTCAACAGGTATTATACGCTTATTTTATTCAATTGTCAAATAAAAATGAACTTTGGTTAAGAAAATTCTTCCTGATTTTAGGATTTTTTTGCCAAAAACGCCTTCATTGCGGACACCGTTTCATCGGAAACGAGATGTTCCATATGGCAGGCGTCGTCTTCCGCGCTTGCAGGCGATACGCCAAGCGCCGTCAAAAATTCGCGGATTACACAATGCTTGTCGTAGACGGCTTGTGCATAGCGAAGTCCGTTTTCGGTCAAGTATAAATGCTTGCCGTCTTCATAAACGTAACCGCGTTCGCATAAAAGTTTTACGGCTTTCGTAACCGCCACCTGCGAAACGTTCATACGGCGCGCGACGTCAATGCGGTGCACGACGTTTTTCTCACGGCTGAGCGTTAAAATGCTCTCTAAGTAATCTTCGCCAGATTGATTGTATTTTGCGTAAGTGTTCATAAGCTTTACTCGTTTATATATTTAACAATGTAGGTCGCAAAAACCGTTTGGTTTTAGAAGCAAGCAGTTCAAGGCGACGCGAGTATCAAATAGACCTGTTCTTCGGAGAGGCAAGCAGGTCGAGGCGACGCGAACGATAGTTTGGTTGTAGAACCGAGAAAGACAAGGCGACGCGAACGAGCGTACCGAGTAGTACGTGAGCGAGCGTCAACGCCGAAATGCGCAGTTTATAAAATCAAACAAGCGTCGCCGAAGCTGAAGAAACGGTATTCATTCTTCACCGCATAGTCGTAAACGCTCAAAATTTCTTCCCGTCCCGTCAAACAGGATACCAGCATAATCAAAGTGCTTTCGGGGAGATGGAAGTTGGTGATTAAGCCGTCTACGCATTTCATTGTATAGGGCGGATATAAGAAAATTTCCGTGTTCCCCTTGCACGCGCGCACAAGCCCTTTTTCGTCGGCTACGCTTTCCAACGTCCGCACGGACGTCGTGCCTACGGCAATGATTCTGCGCCCTTCACGTTTCGCGCGGTTGATAATTTCCGCCGCCCGTTCGTCGATTTCGTAGTATTCAGAGTGCATTTTGTGGTCGGTGATAATATCTTCGCTGACCGGTCTGAACGTGCCCAAGCCAACGTGCAACAAGACTTCGGCAATCTCCACGCCCTTTGCCTTCAATTCGCTTAAAAGCGCGTCCGTGAAATGCAAGCCTGCCGTCGGCGCCGCCGCCGAGCCGTCGACTTTGCTGTACACGGTGTTATAGCGCGCCTGGTTTTCAAGCTTTTCCTTGATATACGGGGGCAACGGCATCGTGCCTACGCGCGAAATCACGTCTTCAAACGCGCCTTCGTAGGCAAATTCGACGATTCTTTCGCCCGTTTCGGTGACGTCTTTGACGGTAAACGAAAGCTCGTCGCCGATGGTCATCGTTACGCCGATTTTCCCCTTTTTGCCAGGGCGCATTAAAACTTCCCAGGTGTTCAAATCGTAGCGTTTCAACAAAAGAACTTCCACAACGCCACCGTTTTTCGTCAAAGCGTACATACGCGCAGGGATAACTTTCGTGTTGTTGACAACCAAAACGTCGCCCTTTTGAAGATAGTCCTTCACGTCGCGGAAAATTTTGTCTTCTATACGTTTCTCGTCCTTATGATACACCAAAAGACGGGACGAATCACGCGGTTCTGCAGGCGTCTGCGCAATACGTTCTTCGGGCAAATGATAATAAAAATCGCACTTTTTGTACTGTACTTTTTCTTCCATAGTTTCGTTTTTTTGTAAATTCAACGCGTACCTGCCCCTTACTTAAACGCGTCGGGGTCGAATACGGAGATTTGGCGTCTTGCCTTTAAGGTGGGCTCGACACCCATATGCTTATACCCGTCGGGCAAACAAATTCTGCCACGTGGCGTGCGCGCAATAAAGCCAAGCTGTAAAAGGTACGGCTCGTACACGTCTTCGATGGTGTTCGCGTCTTCGTTGATGGTTGCGGACAAGGTTTCAAGCCCGGCAGGGCCACCACCAAACTTCTCGATTAAGGCGCGGAGCAAATTTCTGTCCGTTTCGTCTAAACCCAGCTCGTCAATTTCCAGGCGTTGCAGGGCAAAGCGCGCGTCTTCGCGCGTAATCGACGCGTTGCCTTTTACCAGCGAGAAGTCGCGGACGCGTTTTAACAGGCGGTTTGCGATACGTGGCGTACCACGGCTACGCCTTGCAATTTCCGCGGACGCCGTTTCGTCGATGGCAATGCCCAAAGCGGACGACGAGCGCGTTACGATTTCCTGCAATTCGGCAGGGGTGTACATTTCCAAGCGGTTGATAATGCCAAATCTATCGCGCAGGGGCGACGCCAACATACCCACGCGCGTGGTCGCGCCGATGAGCGTGAATTTTTTTAAGGCAAAACGGATGTTGCGCGCCGACGGGCCTTTCCCGACGATAATGTCTAAGGCGTAGTCTTCCATCGCCGAATACAAAATTTCTTCCACCGAACGGTTTAAGCGATGGATTTCGTCGATGAACAAGACGTCGCCTTCGTTTAAGTTCGTCAAAATTGCCGCCAAATCCCCCGAACGCTCGATGGCAGGTCCGCTGGTGATTTTGATGGACACGCCCAACTCGTTGGCGATGATATGCGAAAGCGTGGTTTTACCAAGCCCCGGCGGTCCGTACAAGAGAACGTGGTCAAGCGCTTCGCCTCGCGCCTTCGCGGACGAGATGTATACGCTTAAATTTTCCTTCACCTTTTGCTGACCGACGTAATCGGACATCGTCTTTGGACGAAGTACGTTTTCTTCGGCGTCGTATTCGGTTTTCGTTCCGACGAGCAGGTTCTCGCCGTATTCTTCTTCCATCATAATCTTCTCCGTTTTCGTTTAGACGCCGGCTTGCAACGCCTTCATAATCACTTCTTCCACCGTCACCGCGCCGTTTTCGCACGCTTTTTTCACCGCTTGCACACTCTCTGCGCGCGTAAAACCAAGCCCCATCAACGCGGACACCGCTTCTTCGTCCTTTTGCGACAGTTTCGCAGGCTTATCCGTCGCAGGCGACGGGCTGAGCGTCGAACCGCTTGCGTCCAACACTTCCACGGCGGAAATTTTGCCGTGCAGTTCTAAAACGATTTTTTCCGCAACCTTCTTGCCAACACCCTTTGCCGACGACAAACGTTTCACGTCCGCCGTCGCTACGGCAAGCGCGAATTCGTCCGCGCTTAAACTTGCTAAAATGGCAATGCCCATCTTCGGCCCGACACCCGAAACGGAAATGAGTTTCAAAAACAACTCCTTTTCCGTCGGCGATTCAAACCCAAACAAGGTTGCGCCGTCTTCCTTGATTTGCAAATACGTGTACAACTCGCCCACGGCGCCAACGGTCAAACCGTTCAAACCGCCACGCGTGCAATACACTTCGTATCCAACGCCGTTCACGTCCAAAATCGCCGTTTCCGCCGTCGTCGTCAATACCTTTCCCCGTAAATATGCAATCATCGTCTTTTCCCCTATTTCTCGCTTTGTTGTACGACGGCTTTTGCCAGGTCTTGCACGCTTGAACTCGTACCTGCCCCCGTCGTTTTCTTATTCGGCGCAACCGTCTTCACCGCTTGCGCCCTGCCTACACCCGTCACGCCGGAAATGCCCGTCGCCTTTTGCAACGTTTCCGCCGACAACGCAGACGAAAAGCCTTTGCCCGATTTTTTCGAACGGCGCTCGCCATCCTGCATCAACGCTTGATACGCGCTGGCAGGCGCGGCGTTTTGTCCTTTCGCTCTCGTCATATTCCCTACGGCAAACAACTCGCCAAATCGGCTGGAAAATCCGTGACACAGCGCAATGGCAAGCGCGTCGGCGCAGTCGTCGGGTTTGGGGACTTCCTTTAAGCCCAAAAGCGACGTTACCACGGATTGTATTTGGTGTTTGTCCGCCTTGCCGTAGCCGGTAAGCGCCTGTTTTACCTGCATCGGCGTGTATTCATACAACCGTCCGCAGGCTTTTACACAGGCAAGCATTGCAACACCGCGCGCGTGTGCGACGGCAATACCCGTCGTGATGTTTTTGGAAAAGAACAGTTCTTCCATCGCAATTTCGTCGGGTTTATACGTGTCTAACACCTTTTTCACGCCTTCTTCCAGCATCGCCAATCGAACGGGCATGCCTTCCGTTTTCGGGGTAACGACGACGCCGTAATCCAGCGCGCGGAAGTTTCCGCGTGCGTCCTTTTCAATTACGCCGTAACCCAAGGTTGCAATCCCCGGGTCGATGCCCACGATAATCATCCTTCGCCCCCGTCCGTCTTTTTCTTCATTATATACGAAAACGGGCGGATTGTCAACCTTCTTTTATACTTAACCGTGGTTTCGTTTTTCGCTATACGGAAATTTTTATCTAAAAAACGAAAAATAGGCGTAGGGTACGCCTTGACAAACGAATTTTTTGGTGTATACTCTTTGTTGCGGCGGGTAAAACGCGTACTTTCAAGGTTCGCCCTACAATCAAAAAGGGAGGATATGAGAATATGAAAGCGAATATGTTGAAAGTATTGCACAGGCTTGGGGTTGACGCGCTCCTTTTAAGGCTTCTTATCAGGCTGGTGGAGCACTTTACAAAAAAGCGCGACGCTTTAGAAAGCGCTATCGCGCGCCTCCTTGGCGTTGACGGATAGCCCAAACGCAAGACGGCGACGAGAATTCTCTCGTCGCCGTTTTTTATTTATCTATGCGCTTACGAAAACAAGCGCGCCTTGGAAAAAGCAATCAACTGTTGCATTTTTTCGTCCGCTTTTTCGCCCGTTTCCCCTTTGACTTGGTAATAAATTTTCAGTTTCGGCTCTGTTCCGCTGGGACGCACGATTAGACGGACGTCGTCGTTTCTAAAACGCAAAACGTCGCTCTTTGGAAGTCCGTCCACGCCCTTTGCAAAATCGGTAAATTCCACCGCTTTTCCCAAAATTTCCGTAGGCGGATTGTTTCTAATATTGCCGATAACCTTCGCCATCGTCGCCATGCCTTCCTTGCCAGGGTACTGGAAGGACGCCAGCTCCGTCTTGTAGAACCCGTACTTTTTGTACAGATTTTCAAGCGCTTCGACAAGCCCCTGCCCCTTCGATTTGTAGTACGCGCACATTTCCACAATCGTCATCACCGCCGACACCGCGTCCTTATCGCGCGCGTGGTCGCCGACCAAATAACCATAGCTTTCTTCAAGACCCATAACGTAATTTTCCGTCTTATCCAGCGCCTCGCCGATGTACTTAAAGCCCGTCAAAACTTCCGTTACGCTTGCGCCGAACTTTTTCGCTATCCCAAACGCCATATCCGTCGTTACGATGGTTTTGATAATCGTCGGGTTTTTCCCAAGCGTGCCTTTTTCCGCCTTTTGCGACAGCATATATTCCATCATCAACACGCCCGTTTCGTTGCCGTTCAAAAGACGGTAGCCGTCCTTGTCGGGTACGGCAATGCCCACTCTGTCCGCGTCGGGGTCGGTGGCGAGAATCAGCTCCGCACCGATTTTTTTGCCTTCTTCCAAAGCAAGCGTCAGCGCTTCTTTTTCTTCGGGATTAGGGTAAGGACAAGTCGTGAAATTGCTGTCGGGAAGTTCTTGTTCTTTGACGATGGTCACGTCCGAAACGCCCATCTTTTCCAAAAGCTTTCTAACGGGTACGTTGCCCGTGCCGTGCAACGGCGTGTACACCGTCTTGGGCGGATACGCCCTTGCAACGTCGCTAAGCGAAAATTCGCGGATTTTTTCCAAAAACTCGTCCAAAATTTCGTCGCCCAACACCTTGATAAGCGCAGGGTTTTTCTCCGCCTTGAAGAAATAATCGCACTTTTCAATTTCGGCAAGGATTGCCGACGCCGCTTCGTCCGTGATTTGGCAACCCTTTTCGTTGTAAACTTTATAACCGTTGTATTCCTTGGGGTTGTGGCTTGCCGTAATGACGATACCCGCGCCCGTCTTCAAAGCGCGCACCGCGTACGACAAAACGGGGGTGGGCGTCAACGTATCAAACACGTACGTCAAAATGCCCTTGCTGGACAAAATGTCGGCAATGCGGAAGGCAAACTCACGCGATTTGAAACGGCTGTCGTACGCAACGACCACCGACTTTTCCGCGCCTGTTTTTAACATATATTCCGCCAAACCAAGCGTCGCCCTGCCTACCGTGTACGCGTTCATCCTGTTCGTACCTGCGCCAATGACACCGCGAAGACCGCCCGTGCCGAAGGTCAGTTCTTTATAAAACCTGTCTTCAATCGCCTTCTCGTCGCCCAAAACGGCGTTCAATTCGTCTAATAAGTCTTGTTCTTCCACGCTTTCGAGCCACTTTTTATAAACTTCCATAACGTACCCCTTTTCGTTGTTCTTAATTATTATACCAAATCTATTTT
Organism: Candidatus Scatosoma sp.; assembly: GCA_045660225.1. Taxonomy (GTDB): domain Bacteria; phylum Bacillota; class Clostridia; order Christensenellales; family Borkfalkiaceae; genus Scatosoma. The sequence goes on along the minus strand of JAZRDK010000072.1, from coordinate 2,475 downwards.
GCACCGTCAAGCCATTGACAAGAATTTTCTAATAACCCCTTGCTTTTTTTGCGCGTTTCCTATATAATAAAAACAATCTATTCACAAGGAGCTTTCTATGCTTAAAAAATTCGGCGCGCTTGCCATTGTATTGCTTTTTTGCTCGTCTTCCCTGCTCTTTTCCTGTGATACCCCCGATGAAACGAGCGTCGGCGAAAGCCTGCCTTTGCGCAGTTCGTCCATCACTTCATCCATGACTTTAGACGGCTCTTTGGACGGCTCGGCGGACAGCTCTTTAGATAGTTCTTTGGACAGCTCGGCGGACGGCGATGAAAACGCGCCGACTGACCTTACCGCATACAGCAACTTAAACGACGCCTTGAAATACGTTTCGGGGACGCGCGCGGTGAAAATCAGCGACGTTACGCTGACGACGTCGTATGCAAATTCTACGATGCTTGGGGCGTTGGGCTTGGACGAAGTCGTCATTGACGGTCTGGACGAAGACGGGAATACGAAAGCGAAAATTACGGCAATCGGCGCTGGACACAGCATCGTCCGCGGTAAAGACGACGCGACTCTCCATTTCAAAAACGTCGAATTTTACGACGAAACGGACGAACAAACGGAGCGCCTGTACGCGTACTTGGAATTCGGCGGAAAGCTCCGCTTTGAAAACTGCGATTTTAAGCACCATATTTTCTTGAAAGACGGCACGGATGCGGAGTTTATCAACTGCACGTTCAAATCCGGCGAAGCCGACCGTTACGGCGTTTGGGTGGCGGACGGGAAAGCGTCGTTTGAAAATTGCACCTTTACCGGCTATCGTGGGCTGAAAATCCACGAAGAGTTGGCGTGGGACGTGGAAAACGTGCTCGTCAAAAACTGCCTGTTCGACGGGCTTATGAAAAAACCCGGCCTTGCCATCGGCGACATCGAAGTCGACCCTACAAACACTTTTATCACCGTGACGGGATGTACCTTTGACGACTGTCAGCCATGGGATAAGGTGGGCTCGAGAGAAGGCGTGGACGGATTTTACGAATCGGACACTTTAACAAGCGATTTTGGTTGGACACAGTCGAATAACACGGTGGACGGGTACACCGTTTCGAGTGAAGACGTCGAATACTCTTAATCGATTTATCAAGGCTTTGGCGCGGAAGGATTTCGTTTCCTTCCGCGTATATTTTTTCCTGTTTTCCGCAAACTGATGGTAAATGGAGGAAGGTATGAAAGCAACTGGTATTGTTAGAAGAATAGACGAGCTGGGACGCGTGGTTATCCCCAAGGAAATCCGCCGTACCCTACGTATCAAGGAAGGCGACCCCCTGGAAATTTTTACGGACAGGGACGAGCTGATGCTTAAAAAATATTCACCGATTGCGACGCTGGAAAAATTTAGTAAATCCACCGCGCGCTCGTTAAACGATTTAAGCGGTAAACTTGCCGTCATTTGCGATACGGACGGCGTTTTACACGCTTTTGGCGAAGGCAAGAAGGATTTGGACGGCAAGCTCCTGTCCGAAGATATGGACAAAATCTTAAAAGAACGCAGAAGTTATACCGCCAGCGCGTCGGAAGGCGGAAACATTTTGCCTTTGACCAGCACTCACGAAGAAGGCGTAACGGCGCAGGTCATCGTGCCCATCGTTGCCAGGGGCGATTGTCTTGGTGCGGTTGCCGTGCTCTCGAAGGAAGAAGGCGCGAAAATGGACGAATCCGTTATCAATTTGGCGCGTTTAACCGCCGATATTTTAGCAAATCAGTTTGAGTAAACAATAAAAGCCAGGGTTGTGAATTCTTGGCTTTTTTACTTTCGACACAAATAAAAAGGGAGTGACTTTTTGACAAAATCAGTCCCTTTTTCATAGTATACTATACCCATACACGCATCCATAACAAAATGGATGCTTTTTTCGCTTATTTAATTTCTTCAACCGAAAAGACGGAACGCTTGACCGTTCAGAAATTGCAGTTCAACCGCATCGCCCTTCACGATATACGTAGCCACAATTTCCTCCTTCATAAGTACGGCAATTTCTTCCGTCAGCGCTTTAACGCAAATCTTCTTTTCATTGTTTTTCATTGTTTTTCTCGTTATGTGTAATTACAAATCGCGCGCTGATTTGTTTGCACCTATATTATACCATTTAGTTTTTAGTGCACGCAACTGTCAACTAGCTGATTATTTAGACGTTTCGGTGGACCACCTGCTTGGCAGAATATCCTAAATAAACTCGCACCTGGTATGCCCTTTTCAAAAACAATGCCACCAGGTACGCGATGAAACCACCGCGTTTTAGGCGGTGGTTTCTTTTATACCAAGAAAAAAGCCCTTGCATTTGCAAGAGCTTTGGAAAACGGCGACTACCTATCCTCCCGGCGGTTAACCGCAAGTACTTTCGGCGTAAAAGAGCTTAACTTCTGTGTTCGGAATGGGAACAGGTGGGACCTCTTTGCCATCGTCACCGTTATGGTTATATATTCCGTCTT
>JAZRDK010000071.1:0-36113 GCA_045660225.1 Candidatus Scatosoma sp. | reverse complement strand
AAAGTATCGATTATCCCATTAAAATGGGTGATTTTTATGCAAAAAATGCAAAAAAAAAGTAGGTATTTATACATAGAATCCTGCATAAATCCCTACTTTTGGTTGAGGCAACGGGACTTGAACCCACGACCTCTTGGTCCCTAACCAAGCGCGCTACCAAACTGCGCTATGCCTCAATCTATGCCTATGCACGGCTTTCGCCTGCAACAAGCATAAGTTATTATACTGATATTCTATGGCTAAGTCAAGCGTTTTTCGGCGGTTTTTCGACTTTTTTTGAAAAATTTTATCAACCGCTCGTTTTTACACTTACACCAAAAATCCACGCAGTAATTCGATGAGTTTCGTCACGAATACGCCCGTCGGATAGACCATAAAGAAGGCAACGACGGCAATTGCGACACCCACGCCAACCCAAGCGACCACGGGCGCGCATTTGTCCACGATTTTCGTCTTCTTCGAAACGAACGCAACCGCTAACAACGACACGACGCTAAGCCCCACGCCGACAATCACGTACTTAGGGTACGGCGACGAGTATTTGAACACCACCACGTTTTCGCCTTCTTCCAACGCAACGGACAAGAATTTTAAGTCGTTTTCAATCAACTGCGCTTCTTTACCGTTGACGGTAACCGTATATCCGTTAGACGCCACGAAATTCAAAAACAGACACTCGCCTTTTTTCGCGGTAACCGTTGCCGTAATCTCGCCTGCGCCCACCTTCACGTCCGCCGCCTTATCCCACAAATACTTCGAAAGCTCGCTTGCAGTTGCCGGAGTTACGAACTCGGACGAGCTACTGCCCGTTTCGTATTGCATTTCCGCGAGCGTTTTTCCGCGCAAAAATTCATACAACGCCTTTTGGTTGTTTTTTCGGTTTGTACTGTTGTTGTTGGCAGGCGCGACGTACTTATAATCGCCTGCGTCTACTCGATAGCCCAAAGGGAAAACGATTTCGTTTTCAAAGGCGTAGAAACCGCCCTGTTCTAACTGCGTTTCCTTGCCGTCCGCACCCGTAACCATCACGGGTTTCATATAGCTGAGCTTTTCAACCGCGCTCTTTTTCTTGGACGGAACGAAGAAATATTTATAGCCCATAAAAGCATCGCCAAACTCGTCACTGCGGTTCTTTTTGTCGGTGTTGTGCGCGCTTTCATAACTATTTTTGCCGTTGCCCTTATACCCAAACAGTTCGTGCGTGGCAAAATTGTCCGCGTCGATGACGGACGAGAACACGCTGAACGAATTGCTGTCCACCGTAAACTGCGCGCAAAGGGAAACTTCGTCGCCGTAGTCTTTTACGCGGAAATACTCGTCTTCGTTTCGAGCGTTTAATTCTTCCATAATCGTGGCGTACGATTCCAGCTCCACGTGCTGAACGGAACGGTTACCAAGCACCAAATGGCTGTTGTAGAACGTCGCCTGTATACCGACGATAAAAACGAGTAACACGGACAAAAACGCAGGCGAAATTTTCTTGGCGCTGACCAAGAAACTGCCGACGATTGTCACCAACGCAACGACGAAAAAGAGTACGACGATGACGGTAAGTCCGCCCGTCGAGTGCGCGAAACTGCTTGAAAACCCGTTTACCGATTTAATCGTATCCGAATCGTCGACAACCGCGCTGAAAAACGTCTTGAAATTGTCGCCACTTACAAACCAAATCAAGAACACCAACGCCGTAAGCGCAAGCAACAGACAAACGCCCGACCAAATCAACGGCGTTTTGTTTTCCTTGCGGAAAAGCGTTTTCAAGTCGTGCCCGTCCCCTTCCTTCTTCGGCGAAACTGCAAACAGTTGCGTGCCGTCAAAGGCGCAAAACGGTTTATGACAGACGCTTTCAATGCAAAGACACGCGCCGGAGAAAAAGTAAATGGCGTTTAAGAAACCGAAACGGAGCGCGTAGGACATATACGAGCCCATATTCATCAAGTTCATTGCTTCGTCAACAACCGTCGGCAACAACGTGAACACACCACAAACGAGCATAAACTGCGCGAACTTGTCTTTCAATCCCGTCTTAAACAACCAAACGAGCGTCAAAACGACGAACGCGGAGTCGGACAAGATATACGACCATTTGCGATAGAGCGACTGAGAATATTTCGACGTAAAGTTGGACGAATTGAAACTGCCGATTTCACCCGTCGTAGAGTTGACGGAAAAGCCCGTCCAAAGGTTGTCGAAAATACCGCCACCGCGTCCGCTGACCATAAACGCGCGAAGCGCAGGAATAAGCACGGGCAACGCGATGAGAAGCGCGACGACAAACGCCAAGCAAAGGCGCGTGATAAACTTGCCCCTTCTTTCTTTTTCTACGCACAGGAGCGCATACGCAATCAACGCAGGGAAGACGGTGAACAGCGAGAAACACGCAATCGAGAAACACGTATAGATACAGCACGCGGACAGTATCGAAAAAGGCGCGAAATTGTCCGTTTCGACAAACCGTCTAAACGCCCATACGCAGAAAGGAAGATAGATTAAGAAATCCATCCAGTTGATGTAGGTGTTGGAAACGAAAGTGTACCCACAATAGGTGTACGTCACGCCAAGCGCAATGCACAGATAGTCGGGAATATCCTTAAACATTTTCTTGGCAAACCAAGCGCCTGCAACGGCAATTGCCATCAGTTTACAAAGCATAACGATACTGCTTGCGTGCGCCACTCTGCCTTCGCCGAAAATCAAAAACAAGAAACTAAACGGGCTGACGAAGAAATACAAAAACGTACCCGTAACGTCCGCACCACCGACGATGGCGTACGAATACGTCAACGACGATTTGCCTTTCATCACGTCGAAAAGATGTTCGATAAACGGACAAATTTGCGCCGACAAGTCGTAACTTGCCGCCGTATATTCACTGCCGAACGGGTAGACGTCATAACGCCAAAGCGCAAACACGTACAAAAACGCGACGATGATAGGCGCAAACAATATGGCGAAATTTTTGTCTAAAAACGCCTCGAATTTGCCCTGTTTTTCAGTTTTTACTTCGATTTTTTCTTCCATAACCCGAATTATACCATTTTTTGACTGATAAGTCAACGATATTTTCCTTGCAAACGAAAACGGGCGGAAATTTCTTCCGCCCGTTTTTTATCGGTTATTGCTTGTTTTTGATGTATTCGTCAATCGCTTTTGCGGACACTTTACCTGCGCCCATCGCCTTGATAACCGTTGCCGCGCCCGTTGCAGCGTCGCCACCACAGTACACGCCTTCAATCGACGTTTTACCTACTTCGTCCACCGCAATTTCGCCACGGCGGAGCGTGTCCAAACCAGGCGTCGTCGCTTTGAGCAACGGGTTGGGCGACGTGCCCAACGACATAATAACGCAGTCGACGGGAATCACAAACTCGCTACCTTCCACCGCCTTAGGCGAACGGCGTCCACTTTCGTCCGGCGCGCCAAGTTCCATACGGATACACTCGATACCGTCAACCCAGCCGTAGGACGGGTCCCTAGGGTCAGTCGTTTTCGTTGCCAAAATCTTGGTGGGGTTGGTCAACAAATCAAAGATAATGCCTTCTTCCTTCGCGTGTTCGATTTCTTCGCGACGAGCCGGCAATTCTTCTTCACCGCGCCTGTAAATGATATGCACTTCCGCGCCAAGGCGTTTTGCCGTACGCGCCGCGTCCATCGCTACGTTGCCACCGCCTACGACCGCCACGCATTTACCGTGCTGAATCGGCGTATGCGAGCCTACTCTGTACGCCTTCATCAAATTCGAACGGGTCAAAAACTCGTTTGCGGAATACACGCCCTTCAAGCTTTCGCCGGGAATCCCCATAAACTTGGGCAAACCTGCGCCCGAGCCGATAAACACCGCTTCAAAGCCGTATTCTTCCTTCAATTCTTCAATCGTGATAACGCGACCGATGACCATGTTCGTTTCCACTTTTACACCGAGCGCCTTTAAGTTGTCGACTTCCTTTTGCACGATTGCTTTGGGCAAACGGAATTCGGGGATGCCGTACACGAGTACGCCACCTGCCACGTGCAACGCTTCGAACACGGTTACGTCATAGCCCATTTTCGCCAAATCGCCTGCGCAGGTAAGCCCTGCCGGGCCAGAGCCAACGACGGCAACTTTATGCCCGTTGGAAGGGGCAGGTACGGGTTGAACGGTGCAATGTTCGTTGTGCCAGTCGGCAACGAATCTTTCTAATCTGCCGATACCAACCGCTTCACAGCCAGCCTTAATACCGCGCGTGCATTTGCCTTCGCATTGCGATTCTTGGGGGCAAACGCGTCCACAAACTGCGGGCAAAGCGGAATCTTCCGCGATAATTTGATAAGCGGTTTCGAAATCGCCTTCCGCCACTTTTGCAATAAATTCGGGAATTTTGATGTTGACGGGGCAAGCCGCTACGCAAGGACGGTTTTTACAACCGATACAACGCTTTGCTTCGTCGATTGCCATTTCCGCCGTGTACCCAAGCGCAACTTCTTCAAAGTTGCCGTTGCGGATTTCAGGGTCTTGCGAAGGCATAGGATTTTTCAAGGGGTTCATATTAAACTTTGCCATGGCTTATTCCACCTCCTTTTTGAAAAGGTTGCACGTATCTTCTCTTTCGTGCAATTCAAAATCCGCGTACGTACGCGAACGGCTCATCGCTTCGTCGAAATCGATTTCGTGGCCGTCGAATTCAGGTCCGTCCACGCAAGCGAATTTCATTTGACCGCCGACGGTAAGACGGCAACCGCCACACATACCCGTACCGTCAATCATAATCGGGTTCATACTTGCAATCGTTTTCACGCCGTATTCTTTCGTCGTCGCGCAAACGAATTTCATCATAATAAGCGGTCCGATGGTGATGACTTCGTCAAAAGTTTCGCCCTTTTCCAAAAGCGCCTTCAAAGGTACGCAAACGTTGCCCTTTTCCCCGTACGAGCCGTCGTCCGTCATCATATAAAAATCGTCCGAGCAAGCCTTAAATTCGTCTTCCAAAATCACCAAGTCCTTATTTCTAAAACCGATGACCGACGTAACGGCGCAACCTTGTTCGTGCAAAGCCCTTGCAACGGGCAAGGCAATGGCACAACCGACGCCACCGCCTACGACGCAAACTTTTTTCAAGCCTTCCGTGTGCGTAGGTCTACCCAAAGGCCCTACGAAATCGGGGATGCAATCCCCTACGTTTTTATGGTTGAGCATTTCCGTGCCCGCGCCTACGATTTGGAAAATAATCGTAACCGTGCCTTTTTCTCTGTCATAGCCTGCGATGGTAAGAGGGATACGTTCGCCTTCATCATCCACGCGCAAAATAATAAACTGACCGGGCAAAGCCTTCTTTGCCACGAAAGGCGCAAGAATTTCCATTTGCGTAACCGTGGGATTTAACGACTTTTTACCAACGATTTGATACATAATGCCAACTTTCTCCTTTTGTCTTGCCTAACGGCATATATTTTCAAGGTATATTATACTGCAATTTATTGCGCTTGTCAACGACAAAACGCTCGTTTCCTAAATTAAAAAAATGATTTTTTTGTGACGAAAAAAATTTGTTTTTTGGCTTTATTTATTTGCTTTTCTTTTTTCAAAGTAGTATAATGTAGCCGATTAAACAAAAGCCGTGTTTTTAGGAGAATTTTTATGCATCCTTTCGAAATTTTATTGCCCCTTGCGCTTATCCTTTGTTTAACGAAAATTTTTGGGTTGGGCGCGCATAAAATCGGGCTTCCCGCCGTTATCGGTATGCTGGTTGCAGGCGTCGTTATCGGGTTGTTAAAATATATCCCGTCGGACGCGATTTCGCATATTTTCTTTTCGGAGGATATTACCGAGTGGCTTAGCGTATTTGCAAAAATCGGCGTCGTACTTATTATGTTTTCGACGGGGCTTGGCACGGACTTAAAACAGTTGAAAGCGGCAGGCAAGCCGTCTATTATCATCACCGCCTTCGGTGTCGTTTGCCCGTTGGCGCTTGGGACGTTGGTTTCGTTTTTATTCCTTCCCAGCTCCGCACTCCTTTCCCCTGAAAACGAATTGTTGACGCACCTGTTCTACGGCGCGATTTTGACGGCGACGTCCGTTTCCGTCACCGTTGCCACCTTGAAAGAACTTGGCAAACTGAACACCACCGTCGGCACGTCCATCGTCGCGGCGGCGGTTATCGACGACATCATCGGCATTATTATCCTTTCCGTCTTAACCGGTTTCACGTCTTCAAACACAGCGTCGCACACGGGCTCGTTCTTGCCTAGCTGGTGGGAAAACCCCGAGTGGTGGCTGGTATGCTTGAAAATCGTCGCGTTTTTCGTCGTTGCGATTGCCATCGGCGTTTTGCTCCGCAAATATTTCAAAGCGATGGAATATAAATACCCCCACAACCGTCGCGTACCGATTCTTGCCATCTGCGTTTGTTTCGTCTACGCGTACGTTGCCGAACGTTTCTTCGGCGTTGCAGACATCACGGGCGCGTATTTGGCAGGTCTGTTGCTTGGCGGTACGTTGCAGGAAACGCCGTACGTCGAAGTCAAAGCAGACATGCTTGGGTATATGTTCTTCAGTCCCATTTTCTTTGCGAACATCGGCATTAATTTGAACTTCGACGGGTTTAGTGGCTCGTTTATTCTCTTCGGGCTTATGTACGTCGTCGTTGCGATTATCAGTAAACTGGGCGGTTGTTCGACGGCAGGTTTGCTTTGCGGTTATAAGAAAAACGACAGTTTCCGTATCGGTTGCGGTATGATGGTGCGCGCGGAAGTCGTCTTGATTTGTACGCAAAAAGGGATTGACGCAGGCTTGGTTTCCCCCGCCGTCTACCCCTTCGTATTTATGATTATTTTGGTGACGTCGATTCTTGCGCCTATCCTTTTGAAACTCTCGTATAAGCGCGAAACAGAACTGAGCGATACGCCCATCGAACAACAAGTATAACAAACACAAATAAAAGCTGACGGATTTCCCGTCAGCTTTTTTCGTTAGTGGTGATGACAACCGTGGTGTCCGTGCGGTTTGTTTTGTATAGCGCAAACCGCGTCAAGACACGTTTCGTTTTCCGTTTCCATTTCCAAAGTAGCGTGCAGGACGCCGTGTTCTTTCAGCTCGTCCTTTATTCCCTTTTTCACGCTTTCAAAATCCCCCTTCGCCTTGACGTGGAGCGTCGCGTACACACTTTCGCCGTCCAACGTCCAAACGTGGAAATGATGTACGTCCATCACGCCTTCCACGTCTAAAAGGTGTAATTTTAATTCGTCCAAGTCCACGCCCGTCGGCTTTTTCAAAAGAAAAATATCCAAAACCGATTTCATATTTTTACAGGCGTGATATCCCACGAACAGCGCGACGGCAATCGAAAGCATCGGGTCTAACCACCAAAAATTCGTAAAACGCATCACGAGCGCGCCGATAAACAGCACGACCCATCCAAGCGCGTCTTCTATCATATGCAAATTGACGGCGCGTTGGTTTATCGAACGTCCACCGTGCGTGCAATACACCGCAACCAAATTGACAATCAAGCCAACCACCGCCAAAACGAGCAGTCCGTCGTAGTAAATCGCAACGGGATACAAAATGCGGTGGACCGCGCCAACCACGACGGCAACCGTACCGACAAGTAAAATTAGGCTGGTGATAGCGCCACCGAGCACGGAAAAACGAGCGTATCCGTACGTATAGACGTCGTTTGGCGATTTTTTGCTCTTTTTTTCAAAGAAAAAGGACACGCCGATACCCAACGCGTCGCCAAAATCGTGCAAGGCGTCGGATATAACCGCGATACTGCCTGTAAGCAAACCGCCGATACACTCTAAGACAGAAAATAACAAATTTAAAATAAACGCCAAAAAAATTTTCTTTTCCGTTTTCATATTGACTCTTTCCTTTTTTATGGTATAATACGTATGCTAATGAACGCATTGTTCGGTTATATTCTATCATAAAGGTATAAAAAACGGGCTATGCAATCGAGTAAAATCGTTCGATACCGAACAAAATGAAGAAAACGTATGGAGAGCGTATGGACAGACGACAAAGAAAAACGAGAAAAGCCATTTTCGACGCATTCCTATTTTTGCTGTCGAAAAAGAATTTTAACGACGTTACCGTTGGGGAGATTATCGAGTTGGCGGACGTGGGTAGGGCAACCTTCTACGCGCATTTTGAAACGAAGGATTTTTTGTTGAAAGATTTATGCGCGGAACTGTTCGACCATATTTTTCACACCGAGCCGACGGAGAACGCGCACCACGTTGCCCTGTTCCATTGCGACGGGCAAAGCGAAGATTTTTCACACTTGTTTCGACATATCAAGGAAGACGACAACCATCTTTGCAGGTTGCTTTCGTCTAAAAACAACGAATTGTTTTTCGAGTATTTCAAACACGGCGTAAAAGCGCTTATCGTCAGTAGGCTTGACGATTTTGCCGACAAAAAACCCGCGCTTATCCCCAGCGAGCTTTGGGTTCGGCATATCACCGCCACCTTCATAGAAACGTTGAAATGGTGGTTGGAAAACGGTATGCAAGAAACTCCTCAGCGCATTAGCGAATACTTTTTGCAATCCGTATAATAGACTTTCTTGCAAAACTAAACGAACGCCGACAAAAAACTGCCTTCAATCCGTTGACAAGGACGGGGAGTTTTAGGTATACTATAAGAAATCTGCGGTGTTCGAGTCCAGGTCTATTTGCGGAATCCACGTTATTATTTCGGGAGCGGTTATTCGTGGCGATAGGCAAGGTCTGATTATCGGAAAGTCCGACGCGTCAAGATGCGGCACCCACCTGCTAAAAGCGGGTTCACCCTTTGACTTGGTACGGCACAGGCGGATTTATTTTGAAAATACGACGGGCGTTTCAACGCCCGTTTTTTTATGCAACGGCAAGCGCGAACGTGTAATTTTCTTTTCAAAAATGCAAATACTATAAAAAAGGAGCGTATTATGAAAAAGAAAATTTTGGACGGCAATTCCGCGACGGCGTACGTCGCCTACGCGATGAGTGAAATTTTCGCCATTTACCCTATCACCCCTTCCACGCCGATGGCGGAACTTTGCGACAAATGGACAAGTGAAGGAAAAACCAACCTGTTTTCCAAGACGCCGAAGGTCGTGGAAATGCAGTCGGAGGCAGGCGCGGCAGGAGTTTTGCACGGCGCGTTGACGGCAGGGGCGCTTTGCACCACCTTCACGGCAAGCCAGGGTCTGCTTTTGATGATTCCCGAAATGTATAAAATTGCAGGCGAACTGTTACCTGCCGTTTTTCACGTCAGCGCGCGTTCGATTTCCACGCACGCGCTCTGTATTTTCGGCGACCATCAAGACGTAATGGCGTGCCGTCAAACGGGGTTTGCCATGCTTTGTTCGTCGTCCGTACAAGAAGCGCACGATTTCGCTTTTTTAGCCCACCTCTGCTCCTTGCAATCCAGCATCCCTTTCCTGCATTTCTTCGACGGGTTTAGGACGTCGCACGAAACGACGAACGTCGACGTTTTAGAATACGACGAAATGAAAAGTTTAGTGGACGAGCGCGCAGTTGCGCACTTTCGCAATCGTGCATTAACCCCCAACGCGCCCGTTTGTCGCGGTACGGCGCAAAATTCGGACGTGTATTTCCAAAACCGCGAAGCCTGTAACCCGTATCACGTCGCCGTCGTAGAGGTCGTAAAAGGCGCGATGCAACGTTTTGGCGCGGCGACGGGCAGGGTCTACGCGCCCTTCGAATACGTCGGCGCAAAAGACGCCGAACACGTCGTCGTGATGATGGGCAGCGGCAGCGCCACGATGGAAGAAACCGCCCTGCACCTAAACGCGCAAGGCAAAAAAACGGGGCTTATCAAAGTCCGTCTTTACCGCCCGTTTTCGACGTCGGATTTTTTATCCGTCTTGCCAAAGACGTGCAAAAAAATCGCCGTTTTGGACAGGACGAAGGAATCGGGCGCGACAGGCGAGCCGTTATTTTTGGACGTTTGCGCCTGCGTATGGGCAGACGAAACGCGGAAAAACGTCAAAATTGTCGGCGGAAGATACGGGCTTGGCTCGAAGGAATTTAATCCCACCTGCGCGCTTGCCGTATTTAGAAATTTGGAAAGCGAAACACCAAAACACCCCTTCACCGTCGGCATCGTAGACGACGTTACGTTCCTGTCCTTACCCACGGACGAGAAACTGATTTTGCCGATGATAAACGGCGTCGCCTGTAAATTTTACGGGCTTGGCTCAGACGGGACGGTGGGCGCGAACAAGAACTCCGTCAAAATCATCGGCGAGCACACCGACTTTTTCGTGCAGGCGTATTTTTGTTACGATTCAAGAAAGTCGGGCGGAACGACGGTTTCGCATGTACGCTTTTCAAACACGCCGATTGAAAAATCCTATCTCGTTGAAAACGCGGACTTTATCGCCTGCCACAACCCGTCTTATCTTGGGCGTATCGATATGCTCGACAGTTTGAAAACGGGCGGTATTTTCCTTTTGAACTGTCCTTGGCAAGGCGAAGAACTTTGGGCGCATATCCCCAAATCTATCCAACGCGTTTTGGTGGAAAAGAAGGCGCAATTTTACGTCGCGGACGCCACGAAACTTGCCTTCGAAGTCGGCTTGAAGGGACGCACTAGCGTCGTTATGCAGGCGTTGTTTTTTCTTTTGAACGAACGGCTTTTGCCCTATGAAAAAGCAATTTCCCTTCTTAAAGAACAGCTTATTTCTACTTTTACGCCGAAGGGAGAACGGGTGGTAAACGCCAACCTTCTCGCCGTCGATAAAGCAAAAGAAACGCTGGTAAAAGTAGACGTACCGTCCGCGCGAATAGGACTTACAAACGCAGAAGACGCACCGCAAACCAACGCGTATTTCAGCGACTTTATCGCGCCGATTTTGCGCTTAGAAGGCGACAAACTGCCCGTGTCCGCCTTTCACGCCGACGGTAGCGTACCAACGGGCACAACGAAACTGGAAAAACACGGCGCACCGCAATTATTGCCCAAATGGATAAAGGAAAATTGTATACAATGCAATCAATGCGCCTTCGTTTGTCCGCACGCTTGTATCCGACCTTTCCTTTTCGCAAACGAAACGAAACGCGAAACCGCTTTCGACGGTTTGCCTGCGCTCGGCGTCCCTAATCACACGTTCCGCATCCAGGTTTCGCCCTTAGATTGTATGGGTTGTAGCGTATGCGCCAACACCTGTCCAACCAAGGAAAAAGCGCTGGTGATGACGAACGCCGACGAAATTTTCGACACGGCAAACGAGAACTGGAAATTCGCCGAAACCCTGCCCTTTGTCGACGTTTCGCAAAAATTCAAGCGCGACGGCGTGAAAGGCAGTCAGTTCTTTCCGCCCCTTTTCGAGTTTTCGTACGCCTGCGCAGGTTGTGGCGAAACGCCGTATATCAAAGTGTTGACACAGCTCTTCGGCGAGAAAATCGTCGTTGCCAACGCAACGGGCTGTTCGTCCATTTACGGCGCGTCCGCCCCCACTTGTCCGTACACGAAAAACGAAAACGGCAAAGGGCCCGCCTGGGCAAGCTCGCTCTTTGAAGACAATGCGGAATTTGGGTTAGGGATTCGGCTTGCGTACGATTTTAGGGGCGAAGACGGGCGCTCGGTTTGGCTTATCGGTGGCGACGGTTGGGCGTACGACATCGGCTTTAACGGGCTTGACCACGTCCTGTCTATGGGCGAGCGCGTACGCGTTTTGGTTTTGGATAGCGAAGTGTATTCAAACACAGGCGGTCAAGCATCGAAAGCGACACCGACGGGCGCAAGGGCGCGCTTTGTTTACGACGGGAAAAAACGCGCGAAAAAGAATTTGGGATTGATGGCAATGTGCTATGGCGACGTGTACGTGGCACAGGTGTCGATGGGCGCGGACAAAGCCCAGTTTTTGCGCGCCTTGATAGAAGCGGAAAATTTCCAAGGCTCGGCATTGATTATCGCGTATTCGCCCTGCATAGCGCACGGCGTTTCTATGGAAAACTGTATGCGCGAAGAAAAGCGCGCGGTAGACAGCGGTCATTTCCCCCTGTTCCGTTTTAATCCCGAACGCAAAAAACAGGGCAAAAACCCCTTCCTTTTAGACAGCAAAGCACCCGACGGCAGTTTGTCGGAATTTTACGACGGCGAAGGCAGATTTTCCAGCCTACAAAAAACGCGCCCTACCGAAGCGGACGCGCTGAAAAAACAAGCGGAAGAAATGGTAAACGAGCGTTACGCTCTATACGAAAAACTTGCAAAAGGCGAATTTACGCCAAGTTAAAAGGCGGAAGGGATAGCGTGAGTTTGACAAGCGACCCTTGTTTCATCGCAAGACGTAAAAGCGGTTTGGTAACCACCCCGTCCGTACACCCGGAAAACTCGGAAAGGACGGGGGCAGGTACGGGTTGACCGATGGGATAGGGCAATTCTTTACGCAAAAGAATCGCGTCCGAACAAACGGCAATTAAGCCCGCCCACCGCTTTTCGCCAAGCGACGTCGTAAGCGAAACCACCTTAAAATCTTTGATTTCCACGTCGGAAAGCATACCCAAAAACACGCCGTCAACGTCGTACACGGGGCGTTGCAAAAAAAGTTTTGCACACGATTTGGGAAACACGGGACGCACGCGTGAAAGCCGTATAATTTCGCCGACGGACGCCACCGCGGATATCGGCAAAGCAAAATCCGCGTCCGCGTTTTGCGAAGGCGCGCTGGCGCAAAACAGATACTTTACGTCACCGCTTTTCAAGGAAATGCCTACGCCACGGCACACCCCCTTATACGTCTTGCCTAAAAACAATTCCTTCCCCGTAAACGAGCTCAACAACATATCCCATCCCCCTTTTGTTTTATCATAACGCGTGGGGAACGGCGAAACGTAACAAGAAAACGCTTTTTTTGACGAAAAAGCAAAAAACTTTCGTACAAGCCCCTAAAAACGCTTGCCAAAAGAAAAAAAGTTTGATAAAATAACGCAAGTAAAAGGAACGCAAGTTTTGCATATTGGGGCGTCGCCAAGCGGTAAGGCAACGGACTCTGACTCCGTCATTCGGGTGTTCGAATCACTTCGCCCCAGCCAACAAAAACACCACCCGACGATGGGTGGTGTTTTTGTTGGCTGGGCGAAGGATAGAACCCCGCCGTAACGGGTGTTCGCGCGAGAAGGCAAGCATACGCCGTTAAAAATATGTACGAAAATTGTCCTTGCCGACGACGCTTTGGTGCACAGCACCAAAATAACTTCGCCCCATTATGTCCTTTGTATCACCTTATGAAATTCTCTTCTTTTGATCTTTATAAAAATAGAATTAGTGCTTGAAAAATTTTTTAGTATATGTTATAATACAAAAAAGAATAACAAAAGAGGGAAATTTTATGCCTACAATCAATCATGTTGAGATTAAACTTACTGACATTGAAACCAAGTTGCGCAACGGCTCTTACGTAATACCTGACTTTCAACGAGATTTTGTTTGGAGTCTTGAACAATCCGCCAAGTTAATTGACAGCTGGGTTAAAGGATTCCCCGTTGGCATTTTTATTATGTGGGTGACGGATACAGTACTTTGCCCCACAAAAAAAATCGGAAATGTATTGGCTTTCGAACGTCGTGACACATCCGATAAGGTTGTATATATACTTGATGGGCAACAAAGAATCACTAGTATTTATGCAACGATAACTGGTTTAAAAATCGACAAAAAAAGAGATTATCAAAACATTGTAATAAATTTAGATGCCATCAACCCCGACGGCACACCCATTGACTATAGCGATGATATTGTTACAGTATTACGTCCAGATTCTAATTTCATCCATATAAGCGTAAAGGATTTGTATGAATACGATGCAGTTTCTTTTATGGACAAATACGACCGTCAAATTATTAAAAAAATTCAAAAATTTCGAGATCTTGTAATTCAAAAATCTTTTGAATCCATAAAAATTGAAAACGCAAGTATTGAAATCGCCACTGATATTTTCACAAGATTAAATACTGGCGCAAAAAAGCTTTCTCCGTTTGAAATAATGACAGCCAAAACATATGTTGAAGGTGAATTCAATTTAGTACCCATGACAAAAAATTTAATCGATAGTCTTGACGTTGATTATCGCGAGAAGTTTAAGGACTCAGATATCTTAAAAATCTTGGCTCTATGTCTTAGAAAAAACACAACACCAAAAATACAATTAGATTTAACTAAGGGAGAAGTTACAACCCATTTTAATGATGTAACATCTGCAATAAAGCGAGCTATTAGTTTTTGTAAATCTCACTTAAATATAAAAACGGGGAAATATTTACCATATTCAGCAGTTATTTGGCTATATACATATTTCTATTACCAGTTTAATAAGCAAAATAGCACTTTAAGAAATCCTTCTCCTTGGCAGATTTCATATCTTAAAGATTATTATTGGCGAGTTGTTTTAACAGAAAGATATGACAGAGCAACTGATCCAAGAATCGCCCATGATGCCGTTCACGTTATCGATAATATTTTAAAACTTAACACACCCAAACAAGAAGCAATTTCTCTGAGTGTTGATAACTTTATTGAAGATGGACAATTCGATAAAAAAAGCGCATATATAATGGGGCTTATTAATTTATTGATTTCCAAAGATCCAAAATCATTAAAAACAAACTCGTCAATAGAATTTAATAACATCTGGGCAACACAAGCCGACAAAAACAATTTTCATCATTTCTTCCCCAAAAAAATGGAAAATCATACTTGGAGCAAATCTGACCCTGTGGATAATATTTGCAACATTATTCTTTCTGATGCTTCCACAAATCAGCTTGATATAGGAAACCAACGACCGAGCAAATATATACCAAGTTTGACAATCGATAATCCTGACATTGGAGAAACACTTAAAAATCATCTAATTGAAAGCATTGATGATTTTGGGGTATTAAAAGATGATTTCCAATTATTTATTAGAAAGCGCGCCCAATCGTTCATAACCGAGCTAAAATCAAGAATACAGGTTATAAGCGATGATAAAATTAACGCAAGTATTTTATAAGGTCAATTACAAACTCGCTAAATAGTTCTATAGTTTACCAATTAAAATAACATACTAGCGTTGCAAAGCCTTGAAAGAAAGCTCAATGTGAATTGAGCTTTCCCTTCTTGCCGACAAAATAGGCACGACAGCCTTTCTTTATAAAAACTTTCGCAAGAAAAACGAGATACCAAATCGGTATCTCGTTTTTGTTTGTCTAAGCGCGTATGCCAAGTGATTCGCCAAAAAATAAAGCATACCCTTGGGTATGCTTTTTACTCTATTAAAGGAGCAATAAAAATCCAACGCAGTAAAACGCCCTTACCAAAAAACCAAAAACTCGGTCGGCAAACTCTTCCTTTAACAAAGAGCCCAAAGCCACGATACCGTTTATCACGGCAACGGCGATAATGACAAACTTATACGGTTGATGCGCGAAGTACAAATAGGTAAGCGCAACGTACACCGCCGCCCCGTACACGACGGTCAAAAACAGGTTGAGAAATCGGATTGCGCTGGATTCCCCCGCCATCATCGTCCAAAGCGCGCTTAACGCCGCGAAGGAACAAAGTATCAACAAAAACCAAGCAAGTACCGTCATAATTTTCCACCTCTTTGTTTGTTGGGGGCAAGGAAACGTGCCCCTACAAATTCTATTATAAACAAAAACGAACGTCAAGTCAATCAAAAGAACGTAGTATATACACTTTTATATATTCTCCCTTCTTTCTCATTTTCTCGCCGTCGCCCTATTTACCTCGGTGTAGCAGACAGCCAAAAAATTGCAATCGTTCGTGCGGATTTGTATGATATTTGTGGACAAAACGCAAGCCTTCGGCGAAAAAACGCCAAATTGCAGACTTGACAAAGCGTGCCTATACTGTTATAATGTAATAAACTTAAAAAAGGAGTTTTTTATGAACAAATTCGGTATGTTTATCCATTGGGGGTTATACGCATTGACAGGCGAGCACGAACAGGCGCTTGCTAAACTCGACATCCCCTTCGACGAATACGAAGCGTTGGCAACGCAATTCAACCCCACGGAATACGACCCTGAAGAGTGGGTGTTGCTTGCGAAAAACGCTGGCATGAAATACATCTGTTTTACGACCAAGCACCACGTCGGATTCTGTATGTGTGACACGAAATATACCGATTATAACATCATGAACACGCCGTACGGCAAGGACGTTTTGAAAATGCTTGCGGACGCGTGCGAAAAGCACGGCATGTTGTTGTCTTTGTACTATTCCAACCCCGACTGGCACCACGAAAACGGGTATAACCATTTCTCGACGCATCAGTATCGCTCCCCTTCGCCCGAAAAAAGCGACATGGTAAAATACCGCGAATACGTAAAAAACCAACTTAGAGAACTTTTGACCAACTACGGCAAAATTTACACCTTCTTTTGGGATATTCCACCTCGCATCAAGGACGAAAGCTTGAACGAGCTTATCCGTTCGTTGCAACCGGACATTTTAATCAACGACCGCGGTTGGGACAAGGGCGATTTCTCCACGCCCGAACGCGAAATCCCCGAAGGACATTTCGAGCGTATGACCGAAGCTTGTCAATCGGTAGGCGAACGCGCCTGGGGCTATCGCGTAGACGAAGACTACTACTCGATTCGTTTCCTTATCAGCAGTATCGACAAAATTATGGCAAAGGGTGGCAGTTATCTTTTGAACGTCGGACCTATGCCAAACGGCAAAATCCCTGAAAAGTCGGTGAAAATGATTCAGCGCATCGGCGACTGGTACAACCGTATGGAAGGCGCGCTTGAAGACCACGAATCTTCGCCTTTCTTCAACGAATACGCAAACTTTAAGTGCATTGAAACGTACAAAAACGGCAAAACGTACATCCACCTTTGCGACGGCTGTAATTCGTCGGCAATCATCTTCTTGACTTCCCCCTATCTTGCAAACCCCAAACGCGCAAGACTGTTGAACAACGGGCAAGACCTTCGCATCCGCTTTGGCAACCTTCCCGATTTCAGCATCAGAAACTGCGGACTGTCGGGCGGTCCTTACCTTTCGATTGCGGACATCCCCTGCGACGATTTCGAAAACGAAGTCATGGTCATTGAAATCGAGTGGTAACAAAAACAAACGCAAAAAAAAGAGCAAGCACACGTCTTGCTCTTTTTTCTTTTCCCTATTTTACAACAGGTGAAATTCGTCGCGAATCATCTTGGCAATTTTGTTTCCCATCGCAACGTGCCCGTTGGGCGACGGGTGCAACAAATCCACCGTCAAATACGTCCAGTCGTCGACGATTTTACCGCCGTCGATATAATACAAGTTTTCGCATTTTTGCTCGTCGTAAATTTCCTTATACGCCTGCATAAACGCCAAGTCCTTCGCCTTTCTTTCAGGCTCGAATTCAGAGAAATACGTAAACATGCTAATCATCACGACGGGCTTACCTTTCGTAAGCGTTTGTCTTACGACTTCGCTAGCCCTGCGCTTAAATTCTTCGGCTGTGTACGAGTTGACCATATTGACGCCTAATTCTAAAATCGCCAAATCCCACTCCTGCGTAGGCAAAAAGTCCGCCACCGCCTTTTGGCAATAACACGAACCGCCCATGCCCTTACACAAAACGTCCACGCCCAGCGTAGTGCCTATCGTGGCAAGGTACGAGTTGTTAAACAAAACCGAACCTGCCGAGTGCGTAATCGACGAGCCGTAGGCAATAATCGTCTTTTTAGGCAATTCGTCCTTCGTCGGGGGACGCATAGCCCCTATAGGCTTAACTTCGTGCACTTTCACCGTCGTATCGTGTCCAAAGCGCACGCGCCAAACGTCCGAAGAAAACATACCCCTATGCGCGGGGTTGTATTGCGTGAGAAGAGACGTAGGCGGTAAACAAATCGTCTTCTTTTCGTTCTCGTTCAGCCATACCATACGATAGAAAAATTCGCCTTTCCAAATCTCTATGGTGCCGTCGGCTATGGCGGAAAGGGTAACCTCCGCGCCCTCTGCAACGAAACGCAACTCGCACCCCGTCGTATAACGCCCAACCTGTCCACTCAGCGGAGTCGTTTCCGCGTCAAACGCCTCAATCGGCGCTTTCGGGAAACGGATAACTTGAAACGAGCCGTCTTCAAATTCTTCCACGTCCGCAACGTTATGCAACATCATATTCCTAAAAAGCATTTTTTCACCTTGCAATTTTTTCTTTAGTATACCATATTCCCAAAAAAAACGCAAGCGTTTTGCCAAGATTTACACGCCGCAGCTATCGTACCAACCCTGCAAACTTTCTACCGCTTCTTCCATCGTCTTATATTCGTCCAGCCAAGTCCCGTTGTTTGTCACAGCCAGCGTTTGAAAGCGTTTGGGCGTGATTTGCGCGAGCATCGTCTTCACAATCCTCCCAAAGCCGGGAAAAAATTGCACCCCTTTTTCTCCTAATTCAATCTGCACTTCTTCCCCGTTCACCATCAGCGAATTCACTTCTTCCATCCCCTTTCTTAAATGCAAGATTTTCTTGCTTTTTCTAATATTGTAAGCAATTATTTCTTGCTTGTCAAGTCTTTTGCAAGAATTTCTTGCTATAATATGCGCGATAAGGAAAGTTATTTTTGCTTTTTGGCAAAACTAAGTAATACGTTGGGGGGGCGCGGTTTATGTTAAGAATAAGAGAACTTCGAGAAGAAGAAGGCAAAACACAGAGCGAAATGTCGAATTTACTTTGCGTAAGCAGGCAGGTGTACGCAAATTATGAAAACGGCGTCAACGAGCCGTCGATTGAAGTCCTTTGTCGCCTTGCCGAACATTTTAGATGTAGCGTCGATTTTCTCGTCGGACGGACGGACGAGCTTGGCGTTACGCATGAAGACAAGCTTGCTCCGCTTTCGCAAAACGTATCCACCGCCATCAAGCTTTTCGGCGCGTTGAGCCAAGCACAACAAGCGCACTTGATAGGATATATGGAATATCTTGCATACGCCAACAAAACGAAATAAAAAAACGCGCCCAACGACGGTTGGGCGCGTTTTTTACACGGGTATTTCATATTTTGCGGACAATTTAATGACGCGCGCCAACACTTCGTTGACGGCGGAAAATTCAGTCTTGGTCAGTCTTTCCTTCTTCTCATACAACGCCAAAACACCGCTAAGTTCTTCCGTTTCTAATCGTTCCACGGCGGATATCGGTGCGTTTTTTAATTCTTCTAACAATCGGCAAACGTAGCCAAGCCGTACGCCCGTGCATTGCGTTTCTTCTTCTGTTTCTTCCTTCAACGCGGTGTGCAAACGCGCGCAAAGATAAGTGTTTTGTCTGTCGGGAAGGGTAAATTTCGCCTTACGAAGACGCTCGTCTTTTTCCCTTTTCCGCGTTCGCTTAGCCGTCCGCACGCTTAGCCAAGCAAAGAGCAACAAAAAACCGATAGCAAACGCGAGAAACACGCACCCCACCAACGTTTTCGTGAAAAACACGGGCGCAAGCGAAAGCGCGCCGAAGACCAGCGCACCCCCCGAAAGATATAGCCCCGTATTGTTTAGGCGCAAGCCCAAAAGAAAAAACAATGCCAAAACGCCTATCGAAACCCCAAGCACCCATCGCTCTGACACAGACAATACGCAAAACACGTTTACAATCCACATAAAAACGCCCCCTTTCAGTCTAACGATTATTGCCGAAAGCAGGGCGGTTTTTTTATATTTTTTTGTCGAAAAATGCAAAAATGACGGGGACAGGTACGCGTCCACGCGTTTTTTTAGTCCATTTCCACTTGGAAACCTTTACAGATATTGACTATCGTGCAACGGATTTGCTTTTCGTCGATACGCAAAATTTTCGCCGTCGCTTTTTTATACAAATCAAGTTGCGGTTTATAATGCGCGCGCAAATATTCCGCGTCCTTTTGCGAGTATTTATAATCGACGATACGCACCGTTTCGCCCACGGCAAGCAAGTCGATTGCGCCTTGGAACAACACTTCTTCGTCCGGACAAACGTCCTTTGCCGTATGCACGTACGTTTCGCATGCAGGCAAGCCCACCAAAAACTGCCGTTCTTTGTATAGCGTCGCACCACGCAGTTCGTTGAATACGGGATTTTGCAAGATTTCCACCAGCTTGTCTTCTTTGAGAAGGGAAACGTCCGCTATCTTGTTTTGCGAAAGCTCCGCCAAAATGGTTTGTATACGCGCCCGTAAAAGACTTTCTTCCACGCGCCTATCGCCGTCGTACAAAAGCGAGAAATCGAAATATTCCAAAAACGCGTGGTAGGCAATCCCCGTGTCCTTGAAAACGTCGCCCTTTTTGTCGTAATCGTCTTCGTCAAACAACGCACCCTTTAATTCGCGCGCTTTCCCAAACCCAGCGTCCTGTTCATCAGGAGCATCGTCTTGCATCAACTTGGTCGCCGAGCTTTTCACGGAAAGCGTATCACATCCCAAATGCGCGTATTGCCAAGTATACGCATCCACGATTTCCTGCGTCAACCCTTCGTCCGCTTGGTAGGTGTACGCTTCTCTTTCCAGCTCCTTGGGGTCGGCAAACTCGTCTTCCGCAAAATAGCGTTCCAACGCGGAAAAATCGGTAAATTCCGCAAACGAACGTGCGTATTTGGCGTCGGGCGCTTTGTCCTTATCTTCCCTATCAAAGACGAGATGCAACCTATTTTTCGCGCGCGTCATCGCGACGTAATACAAGTTCAGCGCATCCTTTATTTCACTTTCCTTTTTCTCTTTGGAGGCAAGCCTTCTAAGAAGTGTGGACGACTTGGTCAAGCGTGCGGTGTCGTACCCGTACGGCGCAAACCCGTATTTCTCCTGCGCGTAGACTTCGGGCGTTTCTCCGCCGTCAAACTCTCCGCTTAAATTATCCAAAATAACGATGGGGAATTCTAACCCCTTAGACGCGTGCATCGTCATTACCTTCACCGAGTTGTCGCCACCGTTTTCCGAGTAGTCGATTTTATAATTCATATCACGGAGCTTGTCCAAAAACTCGCGCAAGCAAAGCGGTGTATCACCGCCCGTTTCTTCAATGAAACGACGCACGCGTTTCATACACGAAACGCCGTTTTTGCGCGCCAAAATCCGCGCCTCCATCCCCGTATCCGAAAGCAATTTCGTCAACAATTCGCCCGCGCTTAAAATATGCGCCTGTTTGCGCATTTCGGCGTAATAAGCAAAGAATTTTTTCAATTTTTCCGCCGTCGCCGTTTCGCCTTTTGAGTATTTTTTGCAAGCGTTTCTAAAATACGTTTCCTTCGGATAGGCAAGACGAATATCCGCCAGCTCGTCCGCGGTCAAACCGCCCATAGTCGAAAGCAACGCGCTACAAAGCGGTACGTCCTGCTCTGCATTGTCAAGCAAAGAAAGGATATCTATCAGCGTTTTAATTTCCGCGTAATCGCAAATATTCACCGCCGACGACGAAACGACGGGCACACCCATTTCCGCAAGGTAGGCAACCGTTTTAGAAATTTGTCCGCTTTTCTTGCGCGACAAAATGGCAACGTCCGAAAACTCGACCCGACGCGAACTGCCGTCCGGTTCTACGACGTCCATCGCGCGCTCTTGCATAATGATATTATAAATGCGCTTTGCCGACTGGCTTACCGCTACGTCGGTGTTCCCCGTCTTTTCTTTCACCGAGTACACGCCACGTTTTTCTTTTTCCTTTTCTTCGTCCTTGTCAAGGAAATGCACGAAAACCCTGCCCTTATTATCGCGCCGTTCATCGCCGAGTTTCATCACGCCTTCCCTTGCGTAATCGACTGAACAAATATGCTTTGTCATCGTCAAGGAAAACAACGTATTCACGGCGTCGAGCACCGCGGAATCACTTCTGAAATTGTCGGGAAGGAAGATGTTTCCGTCTGAAAATTCTCCCTGTTTTTGCACGAAAAAGTCCGATTTACTGCCCCTAAACCCGTAAATCGCCTGCTTGACGTCGCCCACCAAAAACAACTCGTTTTTCGCCACCTTCGAAACGATGGCTTCTTGCACGGGATTGACGTCTTGGTATTCGTCCACGAACACGTAATCGTACTTGTCTTGCATTTCCTTCGCGACTTCTTCTTCGCTTAAAAGTTTTAACGCCTTGTGTTCTAAATCGTTGTAATCTAAAACCCCGCGCTCCGTTTTCAAAGCGCCGTACTTGTCGTCGAACAAGCGCAAATACTTGCAAATCGCCTTGGCAACCTGCCCCGAAAAACGGAATTTTTCAAGTTCCGTTTGCCTATCTTCCAGCTTGCCGAATTCCGTTTTGACCACTTCGCCAAGTTTCTTTTTCAACGCACCCACGCGTTTTGTACGTTTCAGCCTTTCTGCCGAGTCCTTCTTCGAGCCACGGTTTTGCGGTAGTTCAGGCGTTTCCACTTTGCTTGCCTCAAAGTAGGTTTTCGTCGCCAAAAACGCGTCCAACCACGCCAACATACCTTCGCAATTTTCCTTCGGTTTACCGCCGTCGGTTGCGTTGAAATAAGCCAGCTCGTCTTCGATAAGCCCGTAATAATACCTGCATTTTTCCAAAAACTTTTTATGCAAATCCACGCAAATTTCGTCAAACGCGCTTTCGTCGTACGCCTTCTCGTTTTCTAAATACGCGCGATAATCCGCCTTGTCGCGCACGCTTGCATACGAGCTTAAAAGCACGCGCTTTATCCTGTCGTCGTTTTTGCGTCTTGCGTACACGGAAAGAAGGAGCTGAAAATCTTCGTCCTTGCTTGCATATCCTTCTTCCAAAACTTCTTCCAAGGCAAGATTTTTCAAGGTTACGCCTTCGGCGTCCCCACCGTCGATTACACGGAAATTGCTGTCCACTTCCGCCTTGTAGAAATGACTGCGAATCAACTTTGAACAAAACGAGTGTATCGTCGAAAAATCGGCGGACGCCACCTTTTGAAGTTCTATCTTAAAGCGTTGTTTTTGCGCCTTTTTCGTCGGGTCGTTGATGTTTTTTATCAACGCTTTGCCAAGTTTTTCCTTCATCTGCGCCGCCGCCTTCTTCGTGAAGGTAACCGCCAAAATGCGCTCTACACCCGTATCTTCGCAAATATGCTTAATGATTTTTTCAATCATTACCGTCGTCTTACCGCTACCTGCGGACGCGGAAACGATGGTTTTGCCTTTCGCGTTTATCGCGTCTAATTGTTGTGGCGTAAATCCCATACTCACTTCTCCCCGTCCCGTTTTTCTTTCGCAATTTCCGCAATCGTCTTAGGGTCAATCGTCTTTTCCTTTCTCGGCAAGCAAAGTTCCTTGTCAAAACCGCACATACCGCCGAATTTACAATACGCGCACGCCCCGTCGTACGGCGACGGCGCAATAAATCCTTCCTTCATTTCCCGTTCGCCACCGCGCGCAACCAAGACGGAATAGTCTAAGAAATCACGGAAGGTTTCCCCGTCCATAACGCGCTTCGTCGACGCGCTCGGTTTCAATGAAGCGGGGAAAAACTCGCTGGTTTTCTCTTCGGTAATCGACTTGTCCCCGGCGCGAAGCGCGTCTTCGTCGCCACTTAAAAAGCCTTGCATACGGAAACGTTCGCGATAGTCCCCTTCGCCGTAATCCACGACGGCAGGGAAATAGAGCACACCGACGGGCGCGCGTTCGCCTTTGAGCGCGGACGCATACAACTGCAACTGAATTTTCTTGCCAACGTAATACGAGTTTGCCGTATCGTCTATCCTGCCCGTCTTATAATCGACGACGCGCACAAACTTGTCCGTGCCGTCCATCCTATCCACTTTGCCGTGGAAAAATCCGCCGTCTACCCGTTCTTCCACCTTTTCAATTTTGAAATCGGAATTTTTCACTTGCCTAAACATAGCCACGGCAATTTCCGCGCCTTCCTTCACCAAGCTATCGGCAAAATATACGCCCGAATCGACGTCCTGTTGCATCGCGTACGCCGATTTCTTCAAAAGTTCCGTTCCCTTTTCCAAGGCATACGCGCGCATCTCGTCTTCCGTTGCAAACTTTTCGACCATCGGCGTAACGTTTTCCAATAAGTCGTGCACAAAGTTGCCCGTATCCACGGACAATACCGTCGTTTCATCGCGTTCTTTTAAGCCCAAACCACGTTGAGCAAAGTTCTTAAACGGGCACGTAAAATACCCTTCCAAAGACGTCGGCGACGTTTTTCCGTCACGGAAAAACAGTTCTTCACCGCGTTCAATCGATACCTGCCCCCCGTCTTCGTTGATTTCTCCATCGTCCTGCCACTTACCCAACCGTTCTAACGCAACGTGCAAGGACGAGTATTTTTTCTTCTCGTTCGTCCGTTTTTTCTCGAAATTGTTTTTCTCCGTCAACAGATTTCTAACGGCAGGCGTCGGCGCGCTACACGCATACGCAAAATCGCCGATGGAAAGCGTTTTTCTCTTTTTCAACTCGCCCCCGTCCGCACCCAAAAACGCGTCTTTTAAGTAGGAGAAGATTTCGCTGATGGCAGGCTCGTCCCCGTCCGCTTTCAAAGGATAGGACAGATACAACCCGTCCAAAAACGTGCATAAATTTAAGCCAACGCACTCTCTTGCGCGACGGTTCACTTCTTCCACAGTCGGTTCTAACTTCGCCTGCACTTCGCCCAAACGCCGAATTTCAACGTCGGAAATCATCGCGGTGTCCACGGCGGTTTTCGGCACGTCGTCCGTCATACCCATCGCAAACAAAGCGTGCACTTTTTCAATTCTACTGTCGGTAATATCGCCCACGAAAACGGCGTCCGCTTTCAATGGAATCAACGAAATTTCCGTCGCCGAAAGCCCGTCTTCCAAAATCGCCGAAAATTCCGCCGCGGACAACGTTTTATCGCCCGTCAACGCTTCCGCTTCCAAAAGCACGGCGTCAAGCGCCTTGCCAATTTGTTCTAAATACCCCTTTTGCGCCAAATCAAAAGCCGATTCTTCTAATTCTTCCAACTTTTTTTCCGCGTCGAAATCTTCTAAAATTTTACGGACGATATTGCAATATTCTCTGCCTAACCCTTCCGCTTTTATCCTGCCCGTCGCCTTCAAAAACCGTTCGCGTCCGCTTTCCAACGCGTCCAAACGATACGCCGAAAGCACGGCTTCGTCCGTCTTGATGTTCCGCTTTGCGCCAAAGCGATAGTTTGCGTATTTCAAAAGATAATTTCTATACTCGTCGCTTTCGCCAAAGAAGAAATTTTGGGTGAGCGACTGCACGGACGACGACGAATACTTTTCCTTCACGACACGGAAACAATCGAGCAAAAAACGGCACAACGGATGGCTTTTAAGCGAGCGTTTTTCGTCGATGAAGTACGGAATTTTGTATTCGGAAAACGCCTTTTTCAGCGCCAACGAGTACGCGGAAACGTCGGGCGTTAAAACGGCGACGTCGCGATAGCGCACACCCTTTTGTTGCACCAAGCGACGAATTTTCGTGGCGACGTATTCCGCTTCGTCCGTCTTGTCTTCCGCTTCAAAAATATGAATTTTGTCCGTAACCGTCCTTTTTTCCGCACTTTCGGGGTTGAAAAGGCACTTCCTTACCACTTCCGCAACGCCGTCCAAGGCTTGTCCAAAGTCTAAAATCTTCGGCGGTTGGTATTCTTCGCAAACGCGTGCAAACGTTTCCACCGCCCCGTTCGTATACAAATCTTCTTCGCCGGCGCAAAATACGCCCACGACGTTGTCCGCCGTTTCCAAAACCGCGCGGATAAGCTCCTGTGCCTGCTTAGTAAACGACGTATAGCAAAGGAAAAACACGTTGACGCCTTTAAGCAATCCTTCTTTTCGAATACGCGCAGGGAGCAACGACAGATATTCACTCTCGTCTAAATACGCCTTTTCTTTGAGCGCGGATTTATAGCCTTCGTAGATAAGCGCAAGGTCGCAAACTTTGCGTTTTAAGGTGTCTTCGGGAAGTTCTTCCGACACCCTTTTAAGCGTCGAAGGCGTAATCGCGGACGCGGAAAACTGCGCCAACGTTTCGTAGATACAGCGCGCGTTGTTGCCCACGCCAGACAGCGTCTTAAAACATTGCAATTTTTCTTCGCGTTGGAGCGCCGTCATCACTTCGCCCACCATCATTACCGAGCCTTGCTTGGTTACCGTCTTTGCATCCGCCTTCAAAAAGCGCGTGAAAGTAGAAACGGACGTGGAAAACGTACCGCCCAAGCGCCTAACAACGGCGCGCTCTGCAATCAGCGTCAGTCTGTCTTCGCAAAAGACGAGATTGACCCCCCCTGCCTTTTCATACCTTTCGACTTGTTCCGCCATCGCTTCCATACACTCGGACAGCGTATACGCTTTTATGATTGCGTTCATAGACGACTCCTTATTTCTTATCTACGTTTATTATAACACACGTAAAGGGCAAAAACCAATAATTTTTCAAGTTTTTGTCACAATAATTTTCACGAAATCGCGTTTTTGTTTTTACAAACGCAAAATTATGTGTTATAATAATATACGGACGTTGAAAAATCAGCGCCTTTACGGAGAATAGTATGAAAGCAAAAAAACTTCTTCCCATCCTTGCGCTCGCGCTTGCGTTTACGACGCTTAGCGCTTGTTCAAGCGCGGATTACAAACTCACCTTCCACCCCAACTGGTGCGAAAAGCCCTTAGACAATGCGGAAACGGTAAACGAAACGCTTGTGTATAAAGTGGAAGGCGCAAACATTAACGCCCCCTACGACCTTTCGTATAAGAACGGTACGTACACGACGACTTTGACGTCCACCGCAAACGGATATATCTACGAAACGTCGCTTTCCGTCGAAGTCGATTTCGGTTTCGACAACGAAACCACGTTTGTTGACAACGTAACGACGCGCGTCGAATTTTTAACTTCGGGCAACGCGCTCCGTCCCGTTTCGTCGTTTAAGTCCGTTTTGTCGCATACGCCCAACGACGTGGAAGCCACGACGGAAGACGCTTGCTATACGAAATACAACTACACGATTGAAACCGTGTACGACGCGGAAGGCAACGGCGCGTGCAAAGCAACCAATCTTTTGCCTGAAACGCCCGTTTCTAACGACCTTACCTTTACCTACACGGACGAAACGTACACCTACCTTGACAACGAGCAGTTAATCCTTGCGCTCCGCGCGATTTCCAACAGCACGACGAACGCATCCGTAAACGTGTATTCCCCGTACGTGCAAAAGGTACAAAAAATCAACCTTACGCTGACGGACGAAACGGCAAAGGATTTCTCGTATACGTTAAACGGCACGGCGGAAACAAAGAGCATTGCTTATAGAAAAGCATCCGTCGTACTCGGCGAAAGCAACCCCGGCGTCACGCAAACGGTGTACGTCGCGAAAAGCACCGTCGATTCCAGCGACCCTAACAAACACGTCAACCAGTTCCGTAATATGATTTTGTATATGGAAACCCCCCTTTCCTACGCTTTCGGTTCGTTGACCTATACGTTGATTTCGGCAACGCGATAAATTTGCATACAAGAAAAGAGCTGACCTACACGGTCAGCTCTTTTTTTATACGTTTTAGTTTTCGTAAACGGAGCGTTACAACACGCCGACGTAAGGCAGGTTGCGGTATTCTTCGGCGTAGTCCAAGCCATAACCAACCACAAACTCGTCTTCAATGACAAAGCCCGTATATTCGGGTTCCATCGGCACTTCACGGCGTTCGGGCTTATCCAAAAGCGTAACGATATTCACGCTTGCAGGCATACGCCCTATTAGCATCCTTTTCAAGTTGTACAACGTATTACCAGAGTCGATAATGTCTTCTACAATAAGTACGTCCCTGCCCTTAATATCCGTCGCCAAGTCTTTTTTGACAACCAACTCACCCGTCGATTTCGTGCCTTTACCATAGGAAGACACGCTCATAAAATCAATCGTCAAGGGCGTTTCCATATTACGAATCAAGTCCGCAAAAAAGACGACGCTTCCTTTCAAAATACAAACCACGACGGGGGTGCGCCCTTCGTACAGCTTATCAAGTTGTTTCGCGAGTTCTTTCGTGCGCGTGGTAATTTCTTTTTCCGTAAGCATAATACGCTCTACGTTGGGGTGCATCTTAGACATAATCAGTTCTTCTTTCTTCTTGTTGTAATATACAACGCGTTCCGCGTCGTTTGACAAATTTTTACGTCTTCGGAAATTTCAATTCCGCAAACCACGTACACGGTTTGCCCATGCCTTTTGGCAATCAAGGGCAACCACTCCCGCTCTTCGACGGGCGTTTTTTCTTCGTTGAAAAACTTTTTCAACGACTTACTTCCTCCGCCAAAACGACGGATTTTATCCCCTTCCTTCCGAAACCGAAACACGGCGTCTTTAGGCAACTTATCCCCGTCTACCACCAAAACCTTATCTTCGGACACGGGTGGGGTCTTTGATACTTTCACTTCGTACCTGCCCCCGTCAAATCCGTTTTCACTAAACGCGCTTTCCGCTACTTTTTCGACGTGCTTTTGCTCCGCTTTCACGTACACCAAAACGCCTTTGGTCGACTTTTCCGCGCATAAAGCGTACGGCAAATCCAGCCTTGCGCCCCGTTCGCTTTTTTGCAAATCGTACACCGCGTCCAAATGCGCCGACGTATAATCTTTATACACGCCAAGCCCCTTCATCGCCATAACCAAAGCGCGCGCAAACAACGGTTTTTTGTCGGAAAACGCAATCAACGTCTTGCCCGACTTGTCCACGGACAACAATCCCGTCGCCAGGTCTTTAAGCAAGGCGTCGTCTTCCGCCAAACGGAAGGCAAATTTCGCCAAGTTTTCACTTGCACCGCCCACCGCTTCGTTCAGCCTGGGCAAAATTTCCAAACGAATTTTGTTTCGGGTTACGTCGGGCACGTAATTCGTCTTATCTTCCCTAAACGCCAACCCGTTTTTTTGTACGTATTCTAAAATTTCAGCCTTCGTTTTACGCAGGAAGGGACGAATAAACTTTCCGTGTTCTTCTTCCATACCCTTCGCACCCGACAACGTACCGCGCGCCAACCGAAACAACACGGTTTCCGCTTCGTCGTCTAAGTGGTGCGCCGTCGCAATAAAATCCGCGCGTCCCGATTGCAAAATTTCCAAAAACACTTCACGCCGAAACGCGCGCGCCGCCGTTTCCAAACTCGTCTTTTCGCGTTTTGATTTTTCGACGCAATCTTCGCGCCTAAGCTCGCATAAAACGCCCAACTCTCGACAAAAATCCAACGTAAATTCGGCGTCTAACAGACTGTCCTTTCCACGAATCCCGTGTTCGCAATGCACGGCGAAAAGCGCATACCCAAACGTTTTTTCCTGTGTTTTCAAGTAATGCAAAAGCGCAACGGAATCCTGTCCTCCGCTGATTGCAACGCATATTTTTTTACCCGAAAACTTTTTCAAATCCATACTGTTCTTTACGGCAACTCAATTTCGTACAAGTTTTTTGCAGGCAACGGCTTCGTCGAATTTTCCACAAACTTGACGACTTCTTTGTTCGCCTTTTCTACGGCAATATTCGTACCAGCCCCGGCAACACAACCGCCCGGACAGCCCATACCTTCGATAAGACATCCGTTTTTCTTGCCTGCCTTTGCAAGGAGCAACATCTTCTTACACTCTTCTAAACCTTCCGCGTGCTCGATTTTCACGTCCACGCCCGGATAATACGCACGGACGCACTTTTCAATGGCGGACGCAACGCCCCCTGCCACCGCGTACCCACGCCCAGCGCCCGTCGCTTCGTGTATAGAACGCTGACCTTGATAGTTGGAAAAATCGATATTTTTCGCGTCGAAAATCGCGGAAAGTTCTTCAAACGTAATGACGAAATCCACGTCGCTTCGTACGGAAACGCGCGACGCTTCTAATTTCTTCGCGGCACAAGGCCCGATAAACACCACGCGCGCCTGGGGCGTACGCTGTTTAATGCGTCTTGCCGTCGCCACCATCGGCGTCAACGACTGTGAAACCTTGTCAATCAACTGCGGAAACTGTTTCTTTGCAAGCATCGCCCACGCAGGACAACAGGACGTCAAAAGGAAAGGCAGTTTTCCCGAAACGACTTCGTCGACGTACTGATACGCTTCCGTAGCCGCCGCCACGTCCGCGCCCGACGCAACTTCGTGCACTTCCTTAAAACCGATATCCATCAGCGCGCCCTTGATAATCGCAGGCGTAACGCCTTCACCGAACTGCCCCATAACCGCAGGCGCAAGCTCCGCCACCACGTAATCGCCTTTCTTAATCGCGCGAATCAACTGAAAAATTTGCGACTTATCCGCAATCGCGCCAAACGGACAGCTGACCATACATTGTCCGCAACCGACGCACTTGTCGTTGTCAATTTTCGCCCTGCCCAAATCGTCCGACGTAATCGCTTTGACACCGCAAGCCTTCGCGCACGGTCTTTCCTTGTGTGCAATCGCGTCGTACGGGCAAGCCTTTTTACACTTACCGCAACGGATACACTTTTCCTGGTCAATCACCGTCTTCCCATTTTTGACAACGATGGCGTTTTTAGGACAAACGGCAACGCAAGCCTTTGCGACGCATTGACGGCATTGATTGCTGACTTCGTACTCGTTTTCAGGGCACTTATCGCACGCCGACGGAATTACCTGCATCAAGGGCGGTTCGTAATACTTATCCGAAATATCGCTTTGGTTAATCCCTTCCGTAATATGCACGGGCTTGTCTTCAGGTCTAAGCGACATCCCCATCGCAAGACGCACGCGCTCAGAAATCACCGCGCGTTCTTGATAAATGCTTTGTCTATACTTAGGCTCTTCCGTATTGACAATCGCGTACGGAATCGCTTCAATCGCATCGTTCACCTTCTCCGGCTCGCTTTCGTACGCAATCTTTGCCACTTCCTTAAAAACGGCGTGGCGCATTTTTCTTACGGGTGTATCCAAACCTCTCATACGTGTCTCCTAAAATCTCTCTTTTGTTATAGTATATAACAAACGCAACCGCTTGTCAATCTTTCCGCCAAGATTTCTCGGCAAAAACCGACTTATTTCGTCTTATACAGTTTCCCAGCGAGCATCGCAAGCGACGCCGCCAAGTCTTCCGTCTTCAAAATGATGTCCTTGGGCACGCGCAAGGGTGCAGGCGCAAAATTCCAAATCGCCTCAATGCCCGCGTCCACCATCTTATTCAAAACGTCCTGTGCCGCGTCCTTGGGCACGGTGATAATCCCTATCTTAATTTTGTGTTCGGCAACGAACGCAGGCATCGCGGAAATGGGCAAAATCTCTTTCCCTGCCACCTTCGCCCCCAGCAAATCGTCCTTAATGTCAAACGCCGCAACGATACTAAGCCCGTTGCTCTTAAACCCTTCATAACCAAGAAACGCCCTGCCCAAACCACCTGCGCCGACGATAATGGCGTCCGACAAATTGTCATACCCCAAAAACTTTTCAATGTCGACAATCAGACGGCTGATGGCAAACCCCAAGCGCGGTCTACCCGCCTCCGACGATACAAGCGCCAAATCCTTTCTCACCAAAACGGACGAAACGGAAATGTTTTGCGCAATAATCGTCGACGAAATGTACTGCGCCCCTTTCGAGCTTTCTTCCTGTAAAAAATGCAAATACAACGGCATACGCGCCAGCGTCGCCTTCGATATTTCCTTCCCTTCTCTTCCTTCTTCCTTAAAAGCGTCCATTTTCACTCTCCTTATTTTCTCATCCTTACCATTATACACCAAATTATCGATAAAAACAAGCGAATTTAACCACAATTTCTCGCAAAACAAAAAAAGAACGCCCCAAGACGCTCTTTTTACACTTTACGCAAGTATCGTTTGCAACAATTTTTCTTTGATTTCAGAATTTTCGCCGTATTTTCTTGGAATTTCGCCTTGCAATTTTTCGTCGAAGATAATTTCGCCCTTATCCAAAACGACGATACGGTGCGCCAAAGCGCACGCTTCTTCTACGTCGTGCGTCACGAAAACCGCCGTCTTTTTTTTCGCTTTCCAAAGGGTTGCAAAAACGTCCATCAATCGAATTTTCAACGCGGTATCCAACGACGAAAACGGCTCGTCTAAAAGCACGGCGTCCTTTTCGACAACAAACGCGCGCGCAAACGCCACCCGTTGTTTTTCGCCACCCGAAAGCTTACTTGCCCTGTCACCGCATTTGTCAGAAAGCTCGATTTTTCGCAAAATTTCGTCAATATTCTCGTCCCTGCCCCCTACGTAGCGCAAATTTTCACGCACGGAAAGGTTGGGGATAAGGCGCGGTTCTTGAAAAATATAGCCCACCGATTTCGGCGGATTTTCTATTTCGCCCTGATAGTCAATCAACCCAGCAATCGCGTTTAATAAAGTCGTTTTTCCCGACCCCGACGCACCTAAAATGCAAAGAATTTCGCCTTCTTGTATATCCAGCGAAAAGTCTTCAAACACCCGTCTTTCGCCGTACGATTTTGAAATACGTATTCTCATTTCACTCTCCTTTCGACTGCGTTCGCAACCGCCGAAAATACGCCTTCTATCAGCGTCGCCAACAGGAAGGTTACGACGACGAGCGCGAACAGCATCTCGCCGTCCAACATCCTTGCTTCCTGCATCATACCGCCTAGGCTTCTATACGTATTCGCCAAAATTTCCGCAGACACCGTCAATTTCAAAGCAAACGACAACGCCGAGCCCGATTCGCGCAGTCCGTACGGCGCAAGCGCAGGCAAATACCACTTTACCACCCTTCGTTTCGTCGGCACGCCGTACGCTTTGCTCATTTCCGCAAGCGACGGGTCAAGCTCTTTAAGTCCCGATAAAAACCCCGAATACAAAATCGGGAACAGCGACAAAAAGGATACGGCGACGGGCGCTTTGCTCGCACCAAGCCAAACAAGTAAAATAAGCAATACGGCAAGCACGGGAAGCGAGCGCAAAAGCGCCACGATTTTCCCAAAAAATCCACCGAATAGGGGGTACAGGTACGAGATGAGCGCAAAAACCGCCCCAAAAGCGAACGCCACCAAAAACGCGATAATCACCCGCAAAAAGGTGGTAAAAAGCGCATACCAAAACGCGCCCTTACCCAAGAGCAAAACCGCCACGCCAAGCGACTTCCACGGCGAAGGTACGATTAAATGGTTTTCCGCCACCGCGTACGCAATCCACCATACGCAAAACAAGAACGCCATCGCGACCAAGCCCTGTATCAAATTTTTCAGCACCGCACTTTTCACCGTCAATTGCCCCAATAAAACGCCGTCGACGGCAGGGCAAACCCCACTTCCGTCAAATACGTTTCCACTCTCGTTTTTGCACTTTCACCGCCGTCGAAACGGACACCGCACCGCGCGATAGTTTCCGCGCCCAAATTCTCAAGGTTAAACGCAGGCGTATGCCCGTCGTTGTAATGCGAAATGACGGCGTTAAACAACGTTTCCGCCGACGCTCTTTTCAACCAGACTTCGTTTTCTTGCACTTTCGCCAAAAATTCCTGCGTGAACTTCGGATACGCGTCCATAAACGCACGTTTCCCCACAAGCACCGCCTGCGGATACCCGTTTTCCTGTCCGTAAAGCGCCTGCAAATCGCCTACAACCACGCTTTTGCCTGCCGACACGCGTTTCGACACGGCAGGCTCTGCCACCAACTCAAAATCCGCGTCCAGCGACGCCGAAACCAAATTCACCTTGTCAACCGCCTTGTTTTCGCCTTCTAAGACCTGCCAAGCCAGCCCTTGTCGATTCAGCACCGCCTTCAAAGTAAGCCCGGGCACTTCGCTTAGCTTTGCGACCTGCACCGTCTTGCCAACCAAATCCGACGCACCGTTTATAGGCGTTGCCTGCGCAGAATTTGCCAACAAATACAAATTCCCCTGCGTGACGACGCCCAGCATTTGATACGTTTCGCCCGACCCCAAAAGCTGTGCCGCCGCCGTAATCGGCAATACGCAAAAATCCGCGTTTTTCTCCTGGTTCGCGTTTGTCAATTTCGACAACA
Source organism: Candidatus Scatosoma sp. (assembly GCA_045660225.1). Classification (GTDB taxonomy): domain Bacteria; phylum Bacillota; class Clostridia; order Christensenellales; family Borkfalkiaceae; genus Scatosoma. Next base: position 2,276 of record JAZRDK010000071.1, on the reverse strand, counting down.
ACGTTTTCATTTCCTTAGACGTATCGACGATGGAATACGTTACGCCGTCCCCGTCCGTATCTTCCGCTAAGCACTTCGCCATCGCAAGCGCAGGTGCGCCGTCGGGCATATAAACCGTCGTTTCATTTTCAGGCGTGCGCTCACAACCAAACAATGCAAAACCGCTTACAAAAGCCAACAAAAAGCCTATAAATTTTTTCATAATCTCCACCTAAATCTTCCCAAACAACGCCTTAACGGAAACGCCGTTCAAGCGTCCTAGTTTCCCCGTCAGCGCGTTGGTTACTTCCACGGGCGCGTCTAAAACCACAGACAAAACGGACACCTTCTTTTCCTTGTACGGTATGCCCATACGCCCCAAAATCCAATCCCCGTACGCCGACAAAACGGCGTTTACCTTGTCGCTAACCGCCCTGTCCGACACCAAAATACTCACCACCGCAATTCGCGTATCCACCGACGTAGTATTTTCACTCATTGAATACCTGCCCCCTTCGTTTGATAATTTTCAACCAAAACCGCAAAAAACAAAACTCTTTTTCCACGCGGAAAAAGAGCCTTCGATTTCACGAAAACCAAGCGCGTTAGAAAAGGCAAACCCCGTTCCTTCGCTGATACACTCTTTTCCCCGTCAGACGCGTCTTTCGGTTCAAAACGGCAACGCGCACGCGCGCCTATTCTATTCTTTTTCATAATATGCCAAACCCGCGCCGTCTTTTTTCGTCGTTTCCTTAAAAACTTACGCGAATTTTGACAAATGCGCACGCGGGCAATCCAACCGCCCTTATTCCATCACCGCCACAACGCGATGAATCGGCAAACCGCGTTCTACCCACTTCGATTCGTATTCCGTCACGATATTCCACTCGGGATTACCGCCTTCGTGCAAATGATAACTGACTTCTTCCAAGGCAAAACCGCACGCCTTGTATTCTTCCAACGAAAACTCGAAAAAGTCCCTATCGTCCGTCTTTTGATAAATCTTACCACCCTTTTTCAAAAGCTTTTTATAACGATTCAAGAAATTTCTATGCGTCAAACGTTGCGACGCGTACCCAAGCTTAGGCAAGGGCGTAGAAAAATTCAAATAAATGGCGTCCAAGCTCCCTTCAGGGATATAGCAAGGCAAACACTCCGCGCGGATATTCAAAAACCTAACGTTTTCAACGCCCTGTTTTTTCGCGTCTTCCATCGGCGTCAAAATAACGTTGCTCATCTTTTCCAAAGCCAAATAATTCCAGTTCGGCTGTTTTTTCGCAAGCGCCAAAACAAATCCGCCCTTACCGCACCCAATTTCAAGCGCGACGGGCAAATCCTTCCTATCTTCGCCAAACGCCGTCGAATAATCTATCAGCGCGCGGAAGTTTTCCGCCGCTTCCTGCATATTCAAAATCCCGTTTGCACCCTTTGCAAGCAACAAATCTCCGCACGCCTCCATCCTTGCGTCGAAGTTCCGCTTTTTCCTCATTCTCATCGACATAACGCGCCTTCTCCCTACGTTACTTTCTGCCCGTACTCCCAAAACCGCCTTCACCGCGCTGGGTCGAATTCAGTTCTTCCGCCACTTCAAATTCCGCCTTCAAAAACGGAGCAACGACAAGTTGTGCAATACGCTCGCCCGAGGCAATCGTCTGAACTTTATCCGAGTGGTTGTGTAAAGCCACCATCACTTCACCGCGATAATCCGCATCCACGACGCCCACCTTATTCGCCGGCGCAAGCCCACGCTTACACGCCAACCCACTGCGCGCGTAAATCAGTCCGGCATACCCTTCGGGGATTTCCATGGCAAGCCCCGTCTTCACAAACTTCGTTTCGCCGGGCAAAAATTCCATTTCCCCATCGCAAACCGCGTACAAATCCGCGCCTGCGGAATACGCCGACCCGTAAGTAGGCAACACCGCCCTTTCGTCCAACTTCTTCACAGCAATTTTAGGCATACTCGCTCCTTTCAAAGCGGATTTTTTTTCCGCTTTTTTTCATCCTTTTTTCAAGTATAACAAAATTCGCCAAAAAACGCAAGCCCTTTACAAAGATTTCGTCAATTTCCCCGACAAAAAACAAAGAAGGGGATTTAGGCAGTTCTTATTAGGGAATTTTTATCCATAATAAAAGTATAGCACACTATACTTCACTAAAAGTGAAATGTAGTGTGCTTTTCATATCCACAAAATATTAAGCATATATGAATTATATTTTTAGCCTTGTGGCTAAAAGTGATATGCAAGACAAATCTTGCGTTATATTTTTCGAGAGAAAAATTCAAGGTTCTGCTT
>JAZRDK010000070.1:0-12297 GCA_045660225.1 Candidatus Scatosoma sp. | reverse complement strand
CGGTGCTAAGCTCGGTGTTCATCGACTTGCCTTCTTCTACGGTAATGACGCCGTCTTTACCAACGATTTCCATCGCCTTTGCAATCAAAGCGCCAACTTCGGGATTGCCTGCGGAAATGGACGCCGTTTGTTCGATTGCTTTGTTGCTTTCAACGGCTTTGGAAATGCCTTTAAGGTGTTCAACGGTTGCGTCAACTGCCTTTTTAATGCCTTCTTTTAAGATGATGGGGTTTGCGCCGGCTGCAAGGTTTTTCAAACCTTCGCGCACGATTGCTTGCGCCAAAACGACTGCCGTCGTCGTACCCTCGCCTGCAACGTCGTTCGTCTTCGTCGAAACTTCTTTTACAAGCTGAGCGCCCATATTTTCAAACGGGTCGTTCAGTTCGATTTCCTTTGCAATGGTGACGCCGTCGTTGGTAATCAGGGGTGCGCCGTATTTTTTATCGAGTACAACGTTTCTGCCTTTAGGGCCAAGGGTAATTTTTACGGTATCCGCCAAAACGTTTACGCCTGCTTCCAAGGCTTTTCTTGCGTCTTCGCCGTATTTAATCTGCTTTGCCATTTTTCAATTCTCCTTATAAATTTAGTCTTCTACGATTGCGAGAATATCGCTTTGCTTAATAATCGTAAATTCTTTACCGTCAACTTTGAAATTCGAGCCTGCGTAGTTAGAGCAGAGTACCTTATCGCCCACTTTAACTTGCATCACGATTTCTTTTCCGTCGATAATACCGCCAGGGCCTACCGCAACGACTTGGCAGGTTTGGGGCTTTTCCTGCGCGGAAGTGGGCAAAAAGAAACCGCTTTTCGTCTTTTCTTCCACGGTAACGCTTTCTACGACGACTTTGTCGAATAAAGGTTTGATATTCATAATGTATCCTCCGAACGTCCGTTTTTTTCGGACAAATTTTTTATACGATTATATTATAAACAATTTTTCAAGAAGGTCAAACAGAAAATATGGAAAATTCAGGATTTTTTTCTTATATTTTGCAAGAAATGGTTTTCAAGACGACAAAACGCGCTGTAAAGTATTGATTTTTGCTAAAAAAGGTGTTATAATAACTTTGTTATACAAAAGTTATAAGGAGAATTGTTTTATGTCGATGGATAAATGGGATAAACGCTTTATGGAACTTACCGAAACGGTGGCAGGTTGGTCAAGCTGTTTTCAAAAAAACCGTCACGTCGGCGCGGTGATTGTGAAGGATAAACGCGTGATGACGACGGGTTATAACGGTGCGCCTGCAGGTGTCAAAAGCTGTGAAGAAAAGGGCGAGTGCTTAAGACGGAAATTGAATATTCCAAGCGGTACACAGCACGAGCTTTGTTTTGCCGTTCACGCTGAACAAAACGCGATTATCCAGGCTTCTCGCCACGGCATCAATATTAACGGTGCAACTTTATACTGTACGCACCAACCTTGCGTAATATGCGCAAAAATGATTATCAACGCAGGGATTCAACGCGTCGTTTATAAAGACGGCTATCCCGACGATTTCTCGTTACAGCTTTTCAAAGAAGCAAACGTAAAAGTTGAAAAATTCGAAGCATAAGGAGAATATGAAACATGCAAAACCCTATCGTAACGTTTGAAATGCAAAACGGCAAAAGCTTTAAGGCGGAACTTTTCCCTGAAAAAGCACCCAACACCGTAAATAATTTCGTGTCGCTTGTTCAAAAAGGCTTTTACAACGGGATTATTTTCCATCGCGTTATCGCAGGCTTTATGATTCAAGGCGGTGACCCCGAAGGCAGAGGAATCGGCGGTCCTGGTTACCATATCAAGGGCGAATTTGCATCCAACGGCTTTGCCACCAACGATATTAAGCACGTAAGGGGCGTTTTATCGATGGCACGCGCGGCGCATCCCGACTCCGCGGGTTCGCAATTTTTCGTAATGCACGAAGACGCGGACTACTTGGACGGACAGTATGCGGCGTTTGGTAAGGTGATTGAAGGTATGGAAACGGTGGACGAAATCGCCGGCGTGAAAACGGATTGGCACGACCGTCCCTATGAAGACCAAGTTATGAAATCGGTTACCGTGGAAACCTTCGGCGTTGATTACGACCAGCCGAAAAAGGCGTAAGGGGGAAGTATGACGGATTACAGTATTTATAACAATCCCTTGATTACGCGCTATGCCAGCAAGGAAATGCAACACGCTTTTTCCGACGAAAAACGCTTTAAGCTTTGGAGAAAGCTTTGGGTTGCGCTTGCGGAATCGGAAATGGAGCTTGGCTTAAACGTCACCCAAGAACAGGTGGACGAATTAAAGCAGTACGAAGACGATATCGATTTCGAACTTGCGGCAAAGTACGAACGCGAAGTTCGTCACGACGTAATGGCGCACGTCAAGGCGTACGGCGAATACGCAAAGAAAGCAATGCCGATTATCCACCTTGGCGCAACCAGTTGCTTTGTAAACTGCAACGCGGAAGCGATTATGTTGGACGACGCGCTTGAAATTCTTTTGAAAAAGCTCGTTAACGTTATCGACAAATTGAAAAAGTTTGCCCTTCAATACAAGGACGTACCTACGCTTGGTTTTACACATTTTCAACCCGCTCAGTTGACGACGGTTGGCAAGCGCGCAACACTTTGGCTTCAAGACTTGGAAATGGACTACGTCAACCTTATGCACGCGAAGGAAAACATTAAACTGCGCGGTGTGAAAGGTACGACGGGTACGCAGGCAAGCTTTTTAGAACTCTTTGACGGCGACGACGAAAAGGTGAAGGAATTACAACGTCGCGTCGTGAAGAAGATGGGCTATGACAAGGTCTACGGCGTTACCGGGCAGACGTATCCGAGAAAGTTAGATTATAATATCCTTTGCGTGCTTTCGCAAATCGCGCAAAGCGCATATAAATTTTCGAACGATATTCGTTTGCTTCAAAGCATGAAGGAAATTGAAGAACCGTTTGAAAAGAAACAAATCGGCTCGTCCGCGATGGCGTATAAGCGCAATCCTATGCGTACTGAACGCATCGGCGCGCTTGCAAGATACGTCATTTCCTTGCCTGTAAACAGCGCTTTGACGGCGTCTACGCAATGGTTTGAACGTACGCTGGACGACTCTGCAAACCGTCGTATCGTCAACGCACAGGCATTTATGTCGGTGGACGCAATTTTGAATATTTATATGAACGTTGCGGAAAATCTCGTCGTGTACGAAAAAGTTATCGATAAGCATATCCGCGCCGAGCTTCCGTTTATGGCGACGGAAAATATTATGATGGAATGCGTAAAAGCGGGCGGAAACAGACAAGACTTGCACGAACGTATCCGCGTTTTATCGATGGAAGCAGGTAAAAACGTCAAGGTTGAAGGCGGGGAAAACAACTTGCTCGACCTTATCAAACAAGACGAAATGTTCCGTCCCGTTTGGGATAAACTTGGCGATATTTTAGATGCGAAAAACTTTATCGGACGCGCGCCCAAGCAAACGGTTGAATTCATCGAAGAAGAAATCGACCCGATTTTGGAAAAACACGCGGACTGGCTTGGCGAAAAAGGGGACGTTCGTATTTAACGGGAGAGAAAATGGTTTACGAAATAGCAGGGCTTAGAATCGACATACAAAACAAATACGATTACACGACGAAGTTTTGTCGTGACTATTTGTCGTCGGATATAAGCTCGCCTATCGATTTTTCCGTTTCCGTAACGGACGCGGAAATTGAAGAAGAACGTAAACACTCGCCTGGTTTTTCCGACGGCTATTTAGAAAATATTTGCTTATACCGTCGTCTTTGTACGGAAGCCACTTTACACGGTCGTATTTTACTGCACGCATCCGTTTTGTCGTACGAAGGGAAGGCCTACGCCTTTTTAGGACGAAGTGGAACGGGTAAATCCACCCACACTCGCCTTTGGCTTAAGTATTTGGAAGGCGTAAAAATAGTCAACGGCGACAAACCGATTTTGAGAAAAACGGAAGACGGTTTTATGGCTTGCGGAACGCCTTGGCGCGGTAAAGAATCTTGGGGCGAAAACACCTTTGCCCCTTTAAGCGGACTTTGTTTTTTAGAACAGGCGAAGGAAAATTCTATCTCTCGTTTATCGCCTTCTGAAACGGTAAAACGGTTGATGGTGCAAATGTTGTTGCCGTCCGACGAAGAAAAAGCCATGGCTACGTTAGAACTTGCGGATGAACTCATCCAAAGCGTACCTGCGTATTTGTTGCGCTGTGATATATCCGAAACCGCCGTGAAAACGTCGTTTGAAACGTTAACGGGCAAGGATTACCATAAGGAGTTAATATGAAGATAAAGAAAGGATTTGTTTTGCGCTCCGTTGGGGGCGAATACGTGGTCGTGCCCGTGGGCGCGCTCAGTAAAACGTTCCGCGGTATGATTAATCTTAACGAAACGGGCGCGTTTTTGTGGCGCTTTTTTTTGGAAGAGCGGACAAAGGAAGAGGCGGTAAACGCCTTGAAAAACGAATACGACGCGGACGAGGAAACGCTTGCTTTGGACGTCGATAGATTTATGGAAATTTTGACGAGAAACGGGTTTGTGGAATAAAGGTTAAAGATGGTCGTTGCGGAAAAATATTCGATACAATCCGTCCTTTTAGAACACGGAAAATACGTCGGTCCGACGGTGGGTGTCAGTATGCGCCCGATGCTAAAAACGGGCAGGGACACCATCGTCGTCCGCAGAAAAACACAGCGGTTAAAGCCTTTGGACGTTGCGTTGTATATGCGTGGCGACGCCTACGTTTTACACCGCGTTTTGTCGGTTACGGACACGGGCTACGTCATCCGTGGCGACAACTGTTACCAAGACGAAATCGTGCCCGAAGACGCGGTTATCGGCGTTTTGGTGGAATTTTTCCGTAAGAACAAGCATTACGATTGCTCGGATAAACGCTATTTGCGCTACGTAAAAAGGCGCCTTCGTAGGTATAAACCGCGCCGTTTCTTCGTGCGTGTAAAAAACAAGATAAAGTCCGTTTTACGAAAGCCGTATAGATGGATTTTCAAAAGGAAAAGCAAATAAGGAGAAGACAATGAAAGGAAGGGGGCTTGAAAAGGGGAAAGCTTGGTTGAAAAAAGAAGCGCGACCGTACACCGCGTCCGTTGTTTTTTTGACCGTTTTATCCGTTTTTACGACGCTTTTTGCGCTCGCATTTGCCTATTTGACGCGCTATCTTATCAACAGCGCGACGGATGGCAACGGCTCGCTTTTCTTGATGTTTGCCATTATTCTTTTGGTGGCTTTGCTTTTCAAAATCATCTTAAAAACGTGGGGCAGTTACGTTGCGGAAAAACTCCGTTCGAAAATGTATACCCAGATTAGACAAAACGTTTTTCATAAAATCTTGCGTTCTGATTATGCAGGCGTGCAAGCGTATCATAGTGGCGAATTGATGACCCGTTTGACGTCTGACGTGCAGGAAATTGCCGTCGACACGGTTGGCTTTTTGCCTGCCGTTACGGGTATGCTCGTTCAACTTATCGGCGCTATCGTCGCGCTCTTTACCATCGACCCGACGTTTACGGCGATTTACGTCGTTTGCGCGTTCGTCTTCGGCGGTTTGACGGTGCTGTTTAGAAAACGCATCAAGCGTCTTCATAAGGAAGTGTTGACTGCGGACGGTGGCGCGCGTTCGTTTATGCAAGAAAGTATCTCCTCGTCGATGACGGTCAAGGCGTACGGCGCGGAAGAAAAGACGGCAAGTAAGGCGGAGCGCCTTTCTGAAAACTATTACCGCAAGCGTTTAAGTAGAAACGTAATGCGCGCGGAAATGAATTTTATTATTTCGCTTTTAAGCAACTGCGGTTTGATTTTTGCCGTCGTTTGGTGCGGAGTTAGCATCTTAAACGGCAACGGCGTAAACGATTACGGTAAAATCTTGTCCGTCGTTTTGCTTTTGATGCAACTGCAACAACCGCTTACCTCCTTTGCGTCCGTCTTGCCTTTATACTATTCGCGCATTGCAAGCGCCGAACGCTTGGCGGAAATCGACGCGCTTTCCATCGAAGAAACGGGCGTTCTTGACGCGGATTTCTACGACGGTTTGCAATCGCTTGTTGTAGACGACGTAATCTTTACCTATGGACGCGACGAAGTCTTAAAACGCGCAAACGCGCGCGTAAACAAGGGCGAAATCGTTTGCATTACGGGCGCGTCGGGGTCAGGAAAAAGTACGCTTTTTAAGTTGATTCTTGGCGTGTATACACCTATGCAGGGCGCAATTCGTTTGGTGGGCAATTTCGGCGAAAAAACCTTAGACGCAAGCGCGCGTGATTTGTTTGCATACGTACCGCAAGGCAAATTCCTGTTTTCAGGAACGATTTATGAAAATTTGACCTTTTTTACGGACGAGAAGGGCGTTTCCGACGAAAAAATCCGCGAAGCACTTACTTGTGCTTGCGCGGACTTCGTGTACGATTTGCAGGACGGCGTCAACACCGTTTTGACGGAAAACGGGGGTGGACTTTCCGAAGGACAAAGCCAGCGTTTGGCGGTGGCTCGTGCGTTACTTTCTAATCGTCCCGTGTTGCTTTTCGATGAAGCAACCAGCGCGTTGGACGGCGAAACGGAAAGAAAACTTATACAAAACTTAAAAACGCTGAAAAATAAAACTTGTTTCATCGTCACGCACCGTCCGTCGGCTTTGGAAATTGCGGACAGAGTGCTTGCGGTGGAAAATGGCGAAATTAAAACGGTGGAATAAAGAAAAAACCTGTATCTTTCGATACAGGTGTGGCAGGGGCTATAAGAATTGAACTCATCTCATTGGTTTTGGAGACCAAGGCACAACCACTATACCAAACCCCTAAACAACGAAGCTATTATATAACAAAAAAAAGCATTTGTCAATTATTTTTGCCCCGATACGGTGGGAAATTTCGCGAAAAAACAAAAAAATACGGACGTGGTAGTATGAGCGCAAAAAAAAGAGTGGTTTTATATACCGACGGCGCGTGCTCGGGCAATCCTGGGCTCGGCGGTTACGGTGGAATTTTGATGTATAAAGACGTCAGAAGGGAATTTAGTGGCGCGGAAGAAAACACGACGAACAACCGTATGGAAGTTTTGGCTGTGATTGAAGGCTTAAAGCGTTTGAAATATCCTTGTGAAGTCGACGTGTACAGCGATTCGGCGTACACCGTCAACGCGTTCAACGAAGGTTGGATTTACGCTTGGCAAAATAAGGGTTGGAAGAAAGCGGACGGGAAAGCCGTCCAAAACGTCGATTTGTGGGAAGAATTGCTTGCGCTTTTGAAGGTGCACAAGGTTACCTTCTACAAGGTAGCAGGACACGCGGACAACGAAGACAACAACCGCTGTGACGAGTTGGCGCGTACCGCGATTGTTCAGTTGAGAAAAACACTCCCCGTTTTGGTTGAAGAAACAACCGAAAAGGAATAAAAACGTTATAATTTCTTAGAAAAATCTCTATACTATATTATATATGGAAAGGGATAGTCAAAAAAAAGACGATAAAAGAAGAACATGGCTCTTTCTTGTCGTCTTTTTTCTTTTGTCGGCAGGTTGTGTCGTCTTTGGCGTGCTTTGTCTTTCGCTGTGGCAAAATGCCTTTGTTCGTCGCTCGTTTATGCTATTGTCTGCGTTATATACGACACTTGTTTTGGTTTTGTACGCGTTGGCGTGGTACTTTTGCTTGCGTAATAGGGAAACGCTTGTAAAAACTCTGTTTTCAGGCTTAGTATTGCTCTTGTTTGCACTTATCGTCTGTTATTTGTTGCAAAAAACAGGTTTTTTCGCCGTCGTCAACTCCAGCGAGAATTTGCAGGCGTATTTACAAAAAGCAGGCGTTTGGATGCCGATTTTTTACGTGCTTTTGCAATATTTACAGGTCGTCCTGTTGCCGATTCCATCGCTTGTAAGTACGGTTGCCGGCGTGGCGCTTTTCGGTGCGTTTTGGGCAAGTGTTTACAGCGTGTTGGGGATTTTACTCGGTTCTTTGACAGCGTTTTTTATCGGCAGGAAACTTGGGAATCGCGCCGTAGGCTGGATGATAGGCGAAGACGCGTTGCATAAATGGCAACGAAAGTTCAAAAAGAAGGACAACGTCGTCTTAACTTTGGCGTTTATTTTGCCCTTTTTCCCCGACGACGTTTTATGCTTTTTTGCAGGGCTTTCCAGTATGACGATAACGTATTTCTTAACCGTCGTATTCTCGGCGCGCATCATAGGGATAGTTTTTACCTGCTATTCGGTCAATTTTATTCCATTTACGACGTGGTGGGGACTGCTTATTTGGGGCGTTTTGCTTGCTATCGTCGTCGCGTTGTTTATACTTGCGTATAAAAAGATGGAAATCATCCAAAAATGGATAAAAAATATAACGAAAAAAAGCAAATAAACGATAAAAATCGGCAATAGGGAACGCGTATTTTCTCTCTTGTCGATTTTTTTCGAAAAAAGCAAAAAATTTTCTGTTAGGTACTTGCAATTTGCGTAAATATAATGTATAATGGTATTTGGTCGAGAGTTGTCAAAATTTTAGATATGGCAAACAAAAAAGGCTAATTTCTTGGAGGAATCAGTATGGACAAAATTCAATTACTGCAAGAAAGAAAAGCGAAAATCGTTGCCGCAGGAAAAGAAATCCGCGCGGATATTTCGGCGATTGTTGACGAAGACAGTTTTGTTGAACTGTCGGCGTTTAGCTTTTCGAAAAACGAATTTTACGGCGAAGACGTTACGGGCGAAGGTGTTGTAACCGGTTACGCTACCGTAGACGGCTATCCGTTCTATATCGTTGCGCAGAATTTTAAGGAAATGAACGGTGGTGTTTCTAAGGCAAACTGCAACAAGATGGTAAAATGTCTTGAGGCTGCTGAAAAGAATCGCGTTCCCGTTATTTATCTCATTAATTCGCTTGGCGTTCAAGTTGGCGAAGGTGTTACCGTTTTAGAAGGACTGGGTAAATTGCTGATGAAGAGTACGCAGTTGAAGGGTGTTGTTCCGCAGTACGTCGTCGTAAACGGCGAAGCGTACGGTTCGGTTGCAATGCTCGCGTCGATTGCGAACTTCTCTTTCTTCTTGGAAAAGAAGAGTGTGTTGGCAGTAAACAGTCCTTTCGTTTTGTCTGCAAAGGCAGGCAAAAACCTTACCAAAGAAGAAGTGGGTGGGGTAAAAGCGCTCAATAAGACGGGTATTCCTTCCTTTGAAGTGAAAGACCTTGCCGAAGTAAGGGCGAAAATTACGGCGATTGCTGACCTTCACGCAAACCCCGTTGTTGACGCAGAACTCAATGCGTCCGTTCCTGCACTCAACGCGCAGGTAACAACGGAAAACTTGCTTTCCATTTTTGAAAACCCCATCGAAGTATGCGCTTCCTGCGCGCCCGAAGTAAAAACGATTCTCGGTCGCGTTGGCGGTATCGCGGTGGCTGCGCTCGTGTTCGATGGTGGTGAAAAGGGTGTTTCCATTTCCGCGTCGAAGATGGCAAAAATCAGGGCTTTTGCAGAATACGCGCTTTACAACGATATGCCGTTCGTAACCTTCTTAGACGTAAACGGTATCTGTCCTTGTATGGACGTAAACAACAGTCGCGTTATGCGCGAAGTTGCGGAATATCTCGAAGTATTCGAAAATATGACCGCACCCAAACTCTCCGTTGTATATAAGAAAGCAATCGGGCTTGGCTATACGTTGTTTGCGTCTAAGTCCATTGGTTTCGATTACACCTGCGCGTTTGCAAACGCAAAGGTTGCGCTTTTTGACAGCGTTCAGGGCGCTCAAATCGAGCTTGCGGATGAAAAAGCGGACAAAGCTGTGCTTGCACAAAAATATGCGGACGAAAATTCCGACCCGATGAACTGTGCGAAAGACGGTTATATCGACGCGATTATCGAACCGCAGTTTGTAAAACAATACTTAATTTCCTCCTTGCAAATGCTGGCGGAATAAAGGAGGCGCGTTATGGTATTCAACGTATTGTCGGCAACCGCGGACAAATTCCGCGAAGTGCCTATCGGCGAAGCCTCGTTGTACGCCTTGTTAGGATTTGCGATTATCTTTGCAGGTATCGCCTTACTGATTGCCGTTGTTTGGGCGGTTGGTAAAGTGATGGTTGCGATGAACAATAAAAACGCTAAACCCAAAGCAGTGGCGAAACAGCAAGCGCCTGCGCCGACTGTGATTTCTGAAAACAAAGACGAAGTCGACGACGAAACGGTTGCGGTTATTATGGCTGCACTGATGGCGTATTATCAAACGAACAACCCGAAATGTGAATTTACGGTCAAGAGAATTAAGAGAATTTAAGGAGAAAAATTATGCGTAATTTTGTAATCACTGTCAATGGTAAATCTTATCAGGTAGGCGTTGAAGAAGTCGGTGCAACCGCTTCCGCACCCGTAGTATCCGCTCCCGTAGCTGTGGCTGCTCCCGTAGCGGCTCCCGCTCCTAAGGCAAGCGCGCCTGCAAACGGCGAAAAAGTGCTTTCCCCGTTCCCCGGGCTTATTAAAAATCTTTTGGTTGCAGAAGGTGCAACCGTTAAAAAGGACCAACCTATTCTCGTGCTTGAAGCAATGAAAATGGACAACGACATCACCGCACCTTGCGACGGTGTTGTAAGCTTCCAAGTTGCAAAGGGCGCAAACGTTGAATCGGACGCTGTTCTTGCTGTTATCGGTTAAGTAATAGAATAAGGAGTTTCTATTATGTTGAATAATCTACTCATAAATTTGGGGGAAATGTTCTCGAATTTATGGAACTCGTTTGGGATATTGAACGGTTCGTGGCAAAACTACGTCATGCTACTTGTTTCGTTTGTCTTAATGTATCTTGCAATTGTTAAGAAATTCGAACCGCTCCTTCTTTTACCCATCGCGTTCGGTATGTTCTTGATTAATCTCCCCGGCGCATACAACGTCCTTTGGGGTACTTACGCCGAAGGAGCTGAACACGTCTATGAGAACGTGGAAAATCCCGGTCTTTTGTGGTACTTGTTCTACGGCGTTCAAAACGTTATTTATCCGCCACTCATCTTCCTTGGTATCGGCGCAATGACCGACTTTGGTCCGTTGATTTCCAACCCTAAGAGTATGTTGATTGGCGCTGCAGCGCAACTTGGTGTATGTTTGACTCTGATTGCGGCAACTGCAATCGGTTTCAACCTTGCAGCGGCTTGTTCCATTGCAATTATCGGTGGTGCGGACGGTCCTACGGCAATCTACGTTACGCAAAAATTGTCTTCTTGGGCAATGTTCAACGGCACGAAAACGGACTTGCTTTCGGCAATCGCCGTTGCGGCGTATTCGTATATGGCGTTGATTCCTATTATTCAAAAGCCTTTAATGAGATTGTTCGTTCCTAAGAAAGAACGTTTGATTAAAATGAAACCGCTCCGTACGGTAAGCAAAGTGGAAAAGATTATTTTCCCCATCATCGTTACGCTCGTCGTTGGTTTATTGCTTCCCGACGCAGTTCCGCTTTTGGGTATGCTTATGCTCGGTAACTTGTTGAAAGAATCGGGCGTGTGCGACAGACTTTCTTCGCAGGCACAAAACGGGCTTATGAACACGATTACCATCTTCCTTGGCGTATCCGTTGGCTGTAAAGCGTACGGTGGTACGTTCTTGCAAGGCTCGACGCTCGGTATTATAGCGCTTGGTTTGGTGGCGTTCAGTTTCGGTACTATCGGTGGGCTTTTGATGGGCAGATTGATGTGCAAACTTTCGAAAGGTCAAATCAATCCGCTTATCGGCAGTGCAGGTGTTTCCGCCGTGCCTATGGCGGCGCGTATTTCCGAAGACGTTGGCAGGGAAGAAGACCCCAGCAACCATCTTTTGATGCACGCAATGGGGCCTAACGTAGCAGGTGTAATCGGGTCGGCAATCGCGGCAGGTTTCTTGCTGGCTATCGTATAATATTGAGGTGATATTATGGAAATGAAATTTGAAAATAAAAAAGTTATGTTAACCGAAACGATTTTGCGTGACGCGCATCAATCGCAAGCGGCAACGAGAATGCGTATCGATGAAATGCTTCCCGTACTCGAACAGCTTGACGAAATCGGTTATTATTCGATTGAAGCGTGGGGCGGTGCTACGTTTGACAGTTGCTTGCGTTTCTTGAACGAAGACCCTTGGGAACGTTTGCGTACGTTAAAATCGCATTTGAAGACGCCTATTCAAATGCTCCTTCGCGGACAAAACCTTTTGGGTTATCGCCACTATGCGGACGACGTCGTTGAAAAATTCGTTGCGAAATCGATTGAAAACGGCGTTGGCGTTATCCGTGTATTCGACGCGTTGAACGACCCTAGAAACTTGGAAGTTTCGATGAAGGCAATCAAAAAATA
>JAZRDK010000069.1:0-12255 GCA_045660225.1 Candidatus Scatosoma sp. | reverse complement strand
GTCCCAAGAACGGAATACAGCCTTCACAGCTTCAAAGAGCTGTTCTTTGGGATCGGAAGGGAAATCCTTGCCGAGCTGATTCTTATATTCAGCCTTGAATTGGTTAGCAAGGTCTCTAAGGTCGTTAGCGTCAAGATCAACGTCTTGCGTAACGCCTTTCTTTTCTTTCATTTCATCAATGAGCTTTTCAAAATACTTCTTACCAACTTCCATTACAACGTCAGAGAACATCTGAATGAAACGACGGTAGCAGTCCCAAGCCCAACGGGGGTTGCCCGATTTCGTAGCCAAGGTGTTGACAACTTCTTCGTTAAGACCAAGGTTCAAAATCGTGTCCATCATACCGGGCATCGACGCGCGTGCGCCCGAACGAACGGATACCAAAAGGGGGTTTTCTTTGTCGCCGAATTTCATACCGCAAATTTCTTCCATCTTTTCGATGTACTGCATAATTTCCGCCTGAATATCGGGGTTGATTTGTTTGCCGTCTTCATAATATTGGGTGCAGGCTTCCGTCGAAATCGTGAAGCCCTGAGGTACGGGAAGACCGATGTTGGTCATTTCCGCAAGGTTTGCGCCCTTACCGCCAAGGATATTACGCATCTTTGCGTTGCCTTCGGTAAAGAGATAGCAATACTTTTTAGCCATAGTGTTTATTTCCTCCAAAGATTGATTTTTTTCGTTTTTTGTTTACGTACGCGTGCGTACGGGCGTAAACGCAAAAAAGCCGCGCCCGACCTCTCTCGTTTTCGGGCGTGTGCATAAGCTATTTCGTTGTTGCCGTTTTATATTTTAATATAAATTTTTAGAAATATCAAGTTTTTTAACGGCGTTTTTTGATATTTTTTCACTTTTTTGTGGAATAATTGCAAAAAACGGTGGCAAATACACAACATTGCCACCGTTTTTATTTTCTTTTTACGTCATTTGGAAAAACGCTTTCACCCCAGAAAGCAGTTTTTCGTCCAAAACCCACTCTCCGTTTCTTTTCACAACGCCAAATTCGCACTCTTTTGCGGTTTCGTACAAATCGTTTCCGTCATAGCCCACGATTTTTTCCGACATATCGTCTAAAATGCGTTTCGCCTCGGGCGTAAAACGCGACGTCGTGATGAAAATACCGCGACAACGCTGTTTCCCGTCCTTCGCCTGCTTGCAGGCGCACGCGCCTATAAATTGTTGTAACAACGTTTCGCCAACAACCCAGCTTTCTTCCTTGCCCTTGTCAGGATTCCAGTTCTTCGATTGTATGTAAATCGTTTCCCTAAACCCAAGCCTATCCGTCAATTCAATTTCGCCGTCGATTCCGCCGTCGTGGTCGCCTCCCGTGATTTTCAAGCCTTCCAAACGTCTACCGTTGCGCCTTGAATAGCGTTCTAACAAGTACACCGAATAGTATTCGAAATAATCACCGCCAAGCGTACGCATCTTCTTCAAAAACGCATCGCGTAATTTCTCGTCCGCCGTCATCGGCTTTTCCATCATTTTCTTCACGCTCGGCTTTTTCTCTTTTGCCTGCGGAGGCGTCAATTTCGTCTTGACTATTTTTTCCGTCTTTTCTACGGGTTTTTCTTCCTTCGGCTTGGACACGGGCGCGTCTTTTTCCGCTTTTTCGTCCGCTTTTACCGGCGCTTTTTCTTCCTTTTTTACCGCCTTTTGCTTAGGCTCGCCAAAAAGAAAACTCATGTCCATTACGACGGGTTGTTTCATCACTTCCGCCTTTTCTTTGACGATAAGTTCCGCCTTTTCAAAAGGCTTTTCTTCTTCTAAAACGGGCAAATCTTCCTTCTTTTCTTCGACGGTTTCTTCCTTGACCGCCTTCGGCTTTCTGCCCCGTTTTTTGGGCGCGGGTTTTTCCTCCATCACTTGCGCCTGTTCCTCCGTTTTTACCGCTTTTTTTCGCGTCGTTTTTTTAGGTTTTTCTTCCTTGGTCAACTCTTCAACAGGCGCGTTCTCCGCCTTTTTCGTCGTCTTTTTCGTCTTCTTGACGGGCTTTTCTTCTTCCGCCAAAACAGGCGCGGGCATAGGCATAATCCGCGCCTTCAACGCGTACCTGCCCCCGTCTTCCATCACGACGCTCTCTTTTTCCATATTGTTGACGACCGAGCCGATTCTACCCTTAACGCCGTGCACGTCCTTTTCGTCGCCCTCCCCAAAACGCTTTGTGTAAAGCTTAGACGCTTCTTCAATAAGTTCGTTGTGTGTCAAAGGTTTTACCGCCAACAATTCTTTGACGATTTCCTGCGCACCGACGTTCTTTTCAGCGCGCGTCAAAACCTTCTTTTCTTCCTTTTTTTCTGTCTTTTTTGCCATATTTTATTTCCTTTTAATCTTCGTAAAGGCGTATGAGTTCGCCCAAGTTCTCAAAGCGTTCTTCCGTCTTTTCGGAAAGAAAGGCTTTAAGCAGGCGAAGCGCCCTTTTTTTGCCGTCCTTGACGGCAGTTTCATCATACTCTAATCCAGCGCATTTTCTAAGCACGTGATAGGTCGAAAGGCTTGCCCTTTCGCCTTGCACGCACCGGTCAAAGCTTGTAAATCTTCCGTCCGAAAAATCAAACCAAAGCTTGTCGCCGATATCCCCTTCGCACTCTTCTAAATAACCCAAATCCAGGGGATAACCACTCTCTCGAAGGGCGACGACGACAAAGGTAATTGCCGTTTCAAACGGGTCTTCTTCGGCAAGCGCAAGCGATTTTAAGCACTCGATAAACGCAATAAACAATGCCTCGTATTTTTCGTTTTCAGGCAAAATCACACGACAAATTTCCGCCGCCGCGCACGCGGAATAAAAGCGAACGATGTCATAACGGAGCGCAAAAAAACTTTCGTGCAGATACGCGCTCGTAACCGTGTATCTTCCCCCTTTTTCCGCCAAAACGTATTCCGCAAAGCAAAAGGGTTGCGCGGAAAAGGCGAGCTTTGCCGTCGGCTTTTTCACACCACGAATCCCTGCGGTGATTTTACCGAGCGTAGGGGAAAACAGCGTCAACAGTTTATCGTTGTCTTTGTAGTCCGTCGCTCCTAAGACGACGGCGTCCGTTTTGACTTCCATTTCCCCTTCTTCCTTCGTTATTTTTTTCGCGTTAGTTCGTGATAGAGCATATAATAGCTGATACTGCCCGTTTTTTCAAACATTTCCCACGCAAGCTTGCCCGCGCCGTTTTCCGTTTTGTCTTTCATTTTTTCCACCTTCCTTCCCCTTTCAGTTTGCGGAAGGCGGACTTGATTTATACGCAACTTATCGTAAAGACGGAGATGCGAGCAGTTCAAGGAGCGTTGAGTACGCCGACGGGAGTGTACTTAACTCGTCGTAAAGGCGTAGATACAAGCAGTTCAAGGAGAAACGTGGCTTTGCGATAGGAGCGTACTTAAACGTACGTGACTGAGCAAAACGCAAGTTTCGACGATGAAATGCGACGTATATACGTCTTTACTCTTTCACTTCTTCGTAGCCGTACTGCTTAATCAAATTCGGTCTGTCGCGCCAGTCTTCTTTGACTTTGACGTAGGTGGTTAAAAATACCTTTGCGCCTAAGAATTTTTCCATATCTTGACGGGCAAAGGAAGACACTTCTTTGATGGCACGGCCTTGTTTACCGATTAAGATGGCTTTGTGGTTGGCGCGTTCGCAAACGATGTCTAAATTGATTTCGTAGACGCCGTTTGCATTTCTTTCGAAGGTGTTGATAACGATGGCGATGCCGTGCGGGATTTCCTTGTCGAATTTCAAAAGGATTTTTTCGCGCATGATTTCGGAAATCATAAAGCGTTCGCCTTTGTCCGAAACGACGTCTTCGCTGAACAGCATTTCGCCTTCAGGCATTTGCTTGACCAAAAATTCCTTCAACGCGCGGATGTTTTTGCCCTTGCGCGCGGAAACGGGGAACACGTCCACGTCCATATCCGCATCCGCGAATTTCGCCATATCCAAAGGAATATTTTCTTTGGGCATAATGTCGATTTTCGTGTACGCCACCGCCATAGGAATTTCTAAGGCTTTGTACTTTCGAATCAGGTTGAAATCTTCTTCCGTCACGCCTTCGTGTCCGTCCAACACAAACAAGATAAAATCGACGGAGCGCGCACTTGTTTCCGTCGTACGCATCATCATATCGGTGAGCGCATTTCTCGCCTTATAGATGCCGGGCGTATCCACGAACACGATTTGGTAATCGTCTTCCGTCAAAACGCCCAAAATTCTATCGCGCGTCGTTTGGGGTTTGGGCGAAACGATGGAAATTTTCTCCCCGACCAACACGTTAATCAACGTGCTTTTCCCTGCGTTTGCCCTACCTATTACCGCAATATAACCGCTTTTCATTTCTTTCTCCTTACTCTCTCGTAATGCCGAGTTTCCCTAACACAAATTCTTCTTTTTCACGCATTTCCGCCTTCTCGTCGTCCGTCATATGGTCGTAGCCAAGACAATGCATAATGCCGTGCACCAAAAGATAGTGCAATTCCCTTTCGTACGAGTGCCCGTATTCAATCGCTTGCTCTTTTGCGCGCTGGTTACAAATAGCAATCGAGCCGATTAAAAGCACCCCGTTTTCGTCGACGTCGAAGGGATAGTCCGCACCGTAAATCGATTGCCCCTTAATACCGTCGAGCGTGGGATAACTAAGCACGTCCGTTACTTTGTCTACGGCGCGCGTTTCCCTGTTTAGACGGCGGATTTCATCTTCGGGCACAAAGATAAGTTCTACGCCCAAGACAACGTCCGTTTCGATAAACCCTTCCATCGCGTTTTCCACAGCGGTAAGCTGGGCTTTCGTCAAGCCTTCGTCTTCACAAAATATACGGAAATTCAACATTATTCGTTTTCCCCTTTCGTGCCCGTTTCCGTACGCTTATATTTCAGCGTGGGGTACTTGATACGGTGGTGGTAAACACCCGTCAGCGTATCGACAAGCGCGTGGCGAATCTTCGTTAAATCGGCAAGCGTGATGTCGCACTCGGCAAACTGTTCCAACTCCATCCTTTCTTCGATGACCGCGCGAATCGCCCTTTCCGCGTCTTCGGGGGAGCGGGAATTCGTTGCGCGAACCGCCGCCTCGGACGCGTCGCAAATCATCACGATTGCCGCAATCTTGGTTTGCGGTTTCGGACCTAAATAGGAGAAATCTTCAATGTTCAGTTCGCCATCCGTCAGTTTCAACGCCTTGGCGTAGAAATAACGAATCGGCATCGTGCCGTGGTGCTGGATGGCAACGTCCGCCAAAAATTCGGGGAGATGATGTGCGCGAATCAGCGTGTACCCGTCTTTTGCGTGCGAACGGATGATGTCCGCGGAAAGTTCGGGCGTGAGCTCGTCGTGCAGGTTATAATCGCCCTGGTTTTCGGTGAAGTGTTCGGGGTTATGCAATTTCCCAACGTCGTGGTAAAGCGCCGCCGCACGCGCGTAGTCGACGTCTTCGCCGATTGCCGCCGCGCACGCTTCCGCAAGCTGGGAAACCATCATCGAGTGGTTGTACGTACCGGGCGCTTCTTCCTTCAAGTTTTTCAAAATTTTCGCGTCGGAACTGGTCAATTCGCGAAGACGGAAAACGGTAAGGCAGTTAAAAATGCCTTCAAAAATCGGCAAAATCGCCAGGAAGATAACGGTGGACATTACGCCCCCAAACAAGCCGTAGCCCATATGCGTCATCAGGTTTTGGAAGGCGGACATACCCGTCGCCGCATCCCGTTCTAACAGCGTGGACACTTCCAAAAGGAAGATAATCAAGTCCATAGGGAGCACGATAAAAATGCCGATTCCCACAACCGCAACGCGCGTTTTCGCTTTGTTGCAGAAGAAAATGGCAATCATACCCGCCGAGAAAGCGATAATCAAAGACGAGTAGTATTCGTGCGCGGTGGCGCTGGGCGTACCCGTAAACGTGTCGACGACGAAGACGAGCAGGGCGCTGACGATGTTCATAAAAATTGCCGAGCGTCTGCCCACCAAAACGAATACGAGAAGCGCCATCAAAGCGACGGGGCGCGCGTACACGTTTATCTTTTCGCCAATAAGCCAAGCGAGTAGGAAACAAACTTCTAACACGGTGAACACCAGCGCTATCTTTCTGCCGGACGCGAGAATCGACTTGTCTTCAAAGAAGAAATAAAAGTACATAATCGCGGTGAGCAAGAATACGCAAAAGAGCGCGTATAAGTAGTTCGCGCCGTTTTCACGCATATACTCTTGCAAAACGCCGAGTTTTGGACCGAGTAGCAACGCGCCTGCAATCAGCGTCAGTACGACGAAGTGCAGGAAAAACAGCCACGCGCTTTTAACCGTGTCTTGTTTCGTCCATTGTCTTACGAATTTTTGTTCCGTCATCTTTCGTTATTCTCCTTCCGTGTTTTTCACACGGGTTTTGGAAGGTGTTGCCAAATCCTTTTCGCGTTTTTCCGCGTCCTTTTCGTAAGCGCGAATAATCCGCATAACCAGGGGATGCCTTACGACGTCTTTCGCCGTCAAACGCATGACGGAAATCCCTTCTACGCCGTCCAAAACCTTGGTTGCGTGGACAAGTCCGCTGTCTTTTCCGTCTAAATCGATTTGCGTGACGTCGCCCGTCACCACCATCTTACTGCCTTCGCCCATACGCGTTAGAAACATCTTCATTTGTTCCTTCGTCGTGTTTTGCGCTTCGTCCAAAATGATAAACGCGTTGGACAGCGTCCGCCCACGCATATACGCAAGGGGCGCAACTTCAATAACGCCTCGCTCCATAAGTTTAGCGTACGTTTCCAAACCGAGCATTTCCTGCAAAGCGTCGTACAAAGGACGAAGGTACGGGTCTACCTTTTCCTGTAAGTCGCCGGGCAAGAACCCCAGCTTTTCGCCCGCTTCCACCGCAGGACGCGTCAGGACGATTTTTTCTACCTGTCTGCTTTTGAACGCGGACACCGCCAAGCACACCGCAAGATACGTTTTGCCCGTACCGGCAGGGCCGACGCCAAAGACGACCGTGTTCTTTTTGATGGCGTCTACGTACGCCTGTTGACCAACGGTTTTGCACTTGATTTGTTTACCGCGCGCCGTAATAGCGACGACGCCACCCGACAGCGTGGCGATTTCTTCCGACCTGCCTTCTTTGGCAAGCTCGATACAATACGCCATCCTGCCCTTGTCGATTTCTTCGCCTGCGCCTGCGATTTTCACAAGCTCGGACAAAACCTGCGCGCCGACGCCCACTTCCTTTGCGTCCCCTTCCAAGCGGATTTTTACACCGTCAACGTACGCGATGACGCCCAGTTCCTTGGACAAAAAATTCAGGTTTTCGTCGAACGTGCCGAGAATTTTCGACAGCCTGTCCACCGACTTCGTGTCCACCGTTAAAATTGTCTTTTCTACGTTTGACAAACGCGATTCCTCCGTTGCCTTCAAGGCGTTTATTCCAAATTCACCGTTTGCGTTACGGCGTAACGCAGGGACACGAGATAGCCCCCGTTTTGACGTTGTACCCTTTTTTCTAACACGTCGTCCCCTTCTTTTAATTGTAACCCTAAATAGACGTTCCAAAACGCGGATTCTTCGTCTTCCGCCTGCACGAGTTCTTCACACGCACAGGAAATACGCACGCGCGCGATAGGTTGAACGCGTACCTGCCCCCCGTCTTCAAGAAGAATCCAGTCGCCGACCAGGGCTTCGCCCCGTTGCACGCCGTCCCCTGTTTTTTTGAGAGCCGAACCGCGTAATACCGTTATATTTTCAATCGTGCCAGACCGCAAAGCGAGCATTGCGCCGTTTTCGCGTTTGGGGGAAGGAAAAGGGCTTAAACGCACTTCCACCCTAAGCCGTGCACCCGTTTTTTTGACCGAGCAAAACTCGACGCCGTCTAAAGAGAGCAGTTTTGCCGAAATCAGGTCTTCTTTGCCCGACTTGTACGGCGCAAACGTCTTGACGCCGTTTTCTTCCAACGTTTCACACACTTCGCGCGTGTACGCCGTCGCGCCCACGACGTCCACGCCGAAAATAAATCCGTCGAAAACGAGCGTGGTTAGCATAAACAACAACGCGCCTAAGATAAGACCCGCCCTTTGGGCGAGTTTGGAAAGGGCAAATCCTATCCCTTCTCCGCCCTTTTTCCGTACAAAGTACGGACGGTAAGCACTATCATTATAGCACACGTTTGGATAAATTGCAAAAACTTTTTCAACGTCTTTCTTTTCAACGCGCAAAAGAATACGGTTTTTTTGCGTTTTTTCGACGTCGTAAACGGGGATTTGCGCCCTTTTTAAGCGCAACAACGCGCGCTCTGGCATAATGCCTTCAATTTCTAAGCGTTCGCGGACGGGCAAGTGGAATTTTCTCATCCTTCCAAGCCTGCCTTCACGACGCGCAGGGCGTAAATTTCGCCAATTAGCTGTAAATCGCCGTCACAGTACTTTTTGATTGCCAAGGCTTTGCCTTCCACTTCCACCGTGCTTTTTGGAAAACACACGACGACGCGTTCGCTGGAAAAATCGCCCACCGCCTTCACGCCTTCGAAATAACCACCACCGCCAGGAACGACGATGCACTTAGAAAACGCACCCCCGTCGGCATTTTTGAAAATTTCGTCGTATAACCGCATACCTTTTCTCCCCCGTTTAGTATATGACGGGAAGAGTGCGCGTATGCCTTATTCGAGCGCGGTGTACAACGTTTTGTACACGCCGTTTCTGCTTAAAAGTTCGGTGTGCGTGCCCTGTTCGACGACCTTACCGCCGTCCATGACCAAAATTTTGTCCGCGCCTACGATGGTGGAGAGCCTGTGCGCGACGACAAAACTCGTCCTGCCTTCCATCAACGTTTGGAAGGCGTCGCTGATTTTCAGTTCCGTACGCGTGTCGATGGACGAAGTCGCTTCGTCTAAAATGAGCATCGGCGGTTGCGTCAGCATAATCCGCGCAATGCAAAGCAACTGTTTTTGCCCTTCGGACAACGCTCCGCCGTCGGAAAGCATCGTATCGTAACCGTGTTTCATACGCCTGATAAAGCCGTGGGCGTGCGCCGATTTGCACGCCGTTATCATTTCTTCGTCCGTGGCGTCGGGTTTGCCGAGTTTCAAGTTTTCGCGCACCGTGCCGTTTTTCAGCCACGTTTCTTGCAAAACCATGCCGTACTGCGTCCGCAAAGAACTTCTCGTCACCTTTCGCACGTCTTCGCCGTCCACTTTCACCGTGCCACCGTCCACGTCGTAAAAACGCATCAACAAGTTGATGAGCGTGGTCTTGCCCGAACCCGTCCTACCGACGATGGCAATGCGTTGCCCCTTTTCGGCGCGCAGGCTTAAATTTTTAATCAGTTCCTTGTCCTTCGCATACGAAAATTGTACGTTTTCTAATTCCACCACGCCTTCTTGCACCGCAAGCGTTTTTAAGCCTTCGTCGGAAGGTTGCTCTTGCTCGTCAATCAGCTCGAAAATACGCTCCGCACAAGTCAGCGCGCCCTTGAGTTCGGCAACGACGCCGGAAATTTCGTTGAAGGGTTTGGTGTACTGGTTTGCGTAGGTCAAAAATTTCGTCCAGTCGCCGACGGTAAACAATCCGCCAAGGCGGAACGCGCGCCCAAGCACGACGTCGAACGCGCCAACGAACGCAACCAAGGCGTAGATAAGATTGTTGATAAACCTTGTCGAAGGGTTGGTGAGCGAAGAATAGAAAGTGGCGTTCATCGTCGACTTTTCAAGCTTTGCGTTTATTTTTTCAAACTTTTCCTGGTTTTCGTCTTCGTACCCAAACGCCTTCACCGTCTTCAAACCGCCTATTGCTTCTTCCATAAACGCCGTTTGCATACCGCGCGTTTGCGTCTGTTCGACGAAATATTTATGCGTATGCGACGCAACGAATTTCGCGACGATTAAGGACAAGGGACTTGCGAGTACGACGATAAGCCCCAGCTTGAAGTTGGTTACAAGCATAAACACTACCGTGCCCAAAATGGTAATCGCGCCCGTAAAGAATTGTGTAAAGCCAAGCAATAGCCCGTCCGAGAACTGGTCGGCGTCGGCGACGACCCTGCTGACCAAATCGCCGTGGGCGTGGGTGTCGATATACTGCAACGGCAACGCGCCGATTTTGTAAAACGCGTCCTTTCTCATATCGCGCACGACTTGGCAGGAGATACGGTTGTTGCAAAGGCTAAGCAACCATTGTGAAAGCGACGCCACCGCAATACATACGCCTACTTTGATGAAAATGGCTTTAAGTTCTTGCCAAGCGACGCCGTATTCGACGATGCAGTCCACCGCCTCGCCAAAATATACGGGCACGAACAACGTAGCCACTACCGAAACGACGGCAAACAACAATGCGCCTGCCAACGAAAACGGGTATCTGCCCACGTATTTCAAGACGCGAGATAGCGTGCCTTTTTTCAATTTTCTTTTTACGGGAGCGTTCTGTTTCATACGCGTTCACCCCCGTCGTTGTATTGCGAGAAATAAATTTCTTTGTACACGTCGCACGTTTGCATCAAGTCCGCGTGTTTGCCGATTCCCACAAGCTTGCCTTCGTCCAAAACGACGATGACGTCGGCGTCGCGTACGGACGACGCGCGTTGCGCGACGATAAACGTCGTCGTGTCTAAACCGCGGATTTCACGTCTAAGTTCGGCGTCCGTGGCGTAATCGAGCGCGGACGAAGAATCGTCCAAAATCAAAACGTCCGGTTTCCGCACGAGCGCGCGCGCAATCGTCAGACGTTGCTTTTGTCCGCCCGAGAAATTTTTACCGCCCTGTTCTACGACGGCGTCCAAACCACCCTTTTCGTCCACGAACGAGCGCGCCTGCGCCCTTTCCAAGGCGTCGTACAATTCGTCGTCGCTGGCGTCCGCCCTGCCCCAAAGCAAGTTTTCTCGCACCGTGCCCTTGAACAGTTTCGCCTTTTGCGGAACGACGCCCACACGCTCTTTCAAGAACGTTTGCATGCCCCTTTCGCAAACGTCCCTGCCGTCCACGCGTACCTGCCCTGCGCTGACGTCGTAAAAATGTGGAATTAAATGCACGAGCGTCGTTTTGCCCGAGCCCGTACCGCCGATAACGCCCACCGTTTCGCCCCTTTCCACCGAAAAGGAAACGCCTTCCAAAGCGCAGTCCGCACCTTCGTTATAGCGCACGGAAACGCCGTCGAAAACGACGAAGGGTTCGTCCCGTTTCTCGCCGTCCGCTTTCAGGATAATCGACGGTTGTTTTTTAAGCACCGCTTCGATACGACTGCCCGACGCAACGGCTTTTGCCACCGTGACGATAAGGTTAGCAAGCTTGATAAGTTCGATTAAAATTTGCCCCATCAAGTTGTACAGGGCAATCAAATTTCCCTGCGACAAATTGCCTGCGTCGACACGGATTGCGCCCGTATACAAAAGCAAGACGACGGCAAGGTTGATAAGCGCGTACGTCAAGGGGTTGGTAATCGACGCAATCGCGCCCACGAATTTCGCGCGTTTCGTCAGTTCTTCGTTGTGGCAATCAAACGCACGGCGTTCAGCGTCTTCCTTGCAAAAAGCGCGCAAAACGCGCGCGCCCGAAAGGTTTTCGCGCGTAGACAAGAGCACGCCGTCTAATTTTGCCTGCGTTTTCTTGTACAGTGGCATACAAATCAGCATTACGGCGTACACGACGACGGCAAGCGCCACAATCGTCAAGGCGAACACGCCGAAACTTTCCACGTCGATAACAATCGCGCAAACGAGTGCGCCGAACACGATAAACGGCGAACGTAAAAACAGTCTTAAAAACAAGTTGATGCCCGTTTGCAATTTATCCACGTCGCTGGTCATACGGGTCAACAGCGTCGCTTCGCCCGTTTCGTCGACGTCTTTATAAGAGAGCGACTGCACCTTCTTAAACAGGTCTTTTCTCACCCCGGCGCAAACGCCCGTCGCCGTGCGTGCCGAAAAATACTGCGCAACGACGGCAAAGAAAAATCCGACCAGCCCAAATCCGCCAAGTAAGAGACACGCCCAAACGAGAACGCCCGTGTCTGCGTTAGGATAACCGCCGTTTTCGTACGCGCCAAAACCGCGGTCGACAATCAGCGCGACCACGAACGGAACAAGCAGTTCAAACGTTGCTTCTAAGAGCTTGAACAACGGCCCTAATACCGCTTGCGTTTTATACGGTTTGAAATAGGTCAAAATTTTTCTCATTTCGATTGTATTATAGCACGATTTTTCAAGGAAAGCAAGGAATTTTCCTTGCTTGCACGCGTACGAAGCAAAAAAACGGAGCGATTTGAATCGCTCCGTTTTTTATTATTTGCGAATGACAGAAACGCCCAGAT
>JAZRDK010000068.1:0-15531 GCA_045660225.1 Candidatus Scatosoma sp. | reverse complement strand
GAAAGACGGCAGGGAAGAACACGTCCCCCTGTTAGAAGCGTTCGGGCTAAAATATATGGGCGTAAAAAACGGAAACGACCTGGAAGAAATGCTGGATGCAATGTCGTCGGCAAAAGACGCCTTGAAAAACGGGTCGGTTTTGTTGCATATCGCGACGAAAAAGGGGAAGGGCTATGAATTTAGCGAAGAACACCCCACGAATACGCACGGCGTACCGCCCGTCGGCTCGCCCAAGGAAAGAGAGTATTCGGAAATTTTAGGCGAAACGCTGTGTTCGCTTGCAAAAAAGGACGCGAAAGTGTCGGTGGTTTCCGCCGCGATGAAAGAAGCGCTGGGGCTTGCGGAATTTTTCCAAACGTATCCAGAACGCGCGTTTGACGTAGGTATTTGCGAAGAAAACGCGTCCGTGCTTTGCGCGTCGATGGCGACGGGCGGTTTGAAACCGTATTACGCCATCTATTCCACCTTCTTGCAACGTGCGTTTGACGAAATTATTCACGACGTTTGCGCGCAGGACGCACCCGTAACCTTCTGTATCGACAGGTCGGGGATTTCCGGGTCGGACGGGGAAACGCATCAAGGCGTATTCGACCTTTCATATCTTTCCTTAATTCCGAATATGACGATTGCCGTGCCTAAAGACACGGACGAATTCAAAAAAATGTTGGAATTTAGCTTGCATTATGCGCATCCGCTTGCCATACGTTATCCGCGTGCCGGAAGGGTGCTTTTCGAAGGCGAAAACACGGAAATTACAGCGGGCAAATGGGAATATCTTAAACGCGCGAAAACGGGCGCAAAAGCGACGATTTTGGCAACGGGCGAACGTTGTTTGATTATCGCGATGAAAGTCGCGCAAAACCTTGAAAAACGCGGTGTAAACGTGGACGTTGTCAACGCAAGGTTTGTAAAACCGTTGGATGGCGAGTTGTTGTCTGCCTTGACGACGAAACACGTCGTAACCATCGAAGACAACGTGCAAAACGGCGGTTTTGGCTCGCTTGTAAACACCGAACTTTTATGCCTTGAAAAGGCGGTAAAAATCCGCAACTTCGCTTACCGTGACGAGTTTATTCCCCAAGGCGGTATTTCTACGTTACAGGCGGAATACGGCGTGAATTGCGCGGAGATTGAATCGTATCTTTTCGACGTAGAATTATGAGAGCGGACAAGTTTTTTTCGGAAAAATTCGGCTCGCGTACAAAAGCGGGGGAAGCGATTGAAAAGGGGCTTGTTCTCGTCAACGGAAAAGTGATAAAACCCAACCGCGATATAAAAGATACGGATGAGATTACGTTTGTAGAACCTAAGGAAAATTTCGTTTCTAACGGCGGTTATAAGTTAGAGCGTGCGATTTCCTATTTCGGCTTTGATTGCCAGGGCAAAGTCTTTGCGGATATCGGTGCGAGCACGGGCGGATTTACCGACTGTCTTTTGCAACGGGGCGCAAAAAGAGTGTACGCGGTGGACGTGGGTGAAAGTTTGCTTCACGAAAGCCTGCAGAAAAATAAAAACGTCCTGCCGATGGAAAACACCAACGCTCGTTTTTTGACGAAGGACGACTTCCCCGAACCGCTTGACGGCGTCGTGGCGGACGTTAGCTTTATTTCCCTAAAGCTTATCCTTCCCGTACTCCGCGATATAACGCGCAAGGAAGGGGATATTATCGTGCTTGTGAAACCGCAGTTCGAAACGGAGCGAAACAAGCTTGGGAAAAGCGGTATTCTTTCCCCGGTTGAGCACGTTTCCGTTATAAAGCGCATTTTAGGGTATTTATCGGAAAATCAGTTGTTTGCGACGGGAATTATCAACGCGCCCGTGCGAAAAGGAAAAAATATCGAGTACTTATTGCGTCTTCGTCAGGATACCTACGGCGCAAAATCGGACGAAATTTTAATACAGGACTTAAAAACGCTTATCAAGCGCAATACGCTTGGTGAATTAGAATAAAACGAAGGAAAAAAGGTTATGAAAATCGGCGTTCTCGGAAACCTGAATAAAATCAAAACCGCGGAAACTTTGCGTGAAATCGTTGCGTATTTACGGGATTTAGGGTATGAAACGGTTATCTTTTCGTCGCATAAGGAAATCGACGGCGTAGACGTCGTGCTCGTGCTTGGTGGTGACGGCGCAATTTTGCACTCGGCAGTCATTTCCGCGCAAAAGGGAGTGAAAATTATCGGCATCAACTACGGTACGCTTGGATTTTTGACGGAATACGAAAAAGCGGAAAGAGAGCGCGTCAAAGACTTGCTTGCGTCCTTAGAAACGGGGCATTGCCGTATCGTAAAACGTAGCCTTTTAGAATTGACAATCGCGGATAAAACGTACTATGCGTTAAACGAAATTTCGGTGCAACGCGACTATGGTTTGCTTTCTACCAACTCGACGCAGATTTTGAAATTGGAAATCGAAGCCAAAGAAGGTAAAGACGTTATTGCAGGCGACGGGTTGTTGTTTTGTACGCCGACGGGCTCGACGGCGTATTCGCTTTCGGCAGGCGGTGCAATTTTGACCCCCGAAGTTCCCGTGTTTATGATGACGCCGATTTGCGCGTTTTCTATGCGCGCAAGACCGATTGTCTTTTCGGACACGGACGAATTTACGGTACGCGTAAACAAGGGCAAATCCATCGTGCTTGCGGACGGTGGCGTTGTGGCAACTTTGCCCGAAGGCGCGGAAATGCGTATTAAAAAAGCGCCTTTTACGGCGGATTTCCCCGTAAAAGACGGGTCGGATTTTTTTGCAAGAGTTAGAAATAAATTGAACGGTTAAAAATTACGAAGGAAGGGAAAACGATATGTTAAGGTCGTCAAGACACGCCAAGATTTTAGAAATCATTTCCCATAAGGAAATTGAAACGCAGGAAGAACTTTGTGCAGAATTAAACGCATTGAATTTCGTCGTTACACAGGCGACGATTTCGCGTGATATTCGCGATTTGCACCTGTTTAAGGTGGCAGGGATTACGAAGAAGTATCGCTATGCCTACGTCAACGACGGCGACAGCGAAATTTCGCCGAAAATGAAGAGTTTGTTTCGCGATTGCGTCGTGTCCGTGAAGGCGGCGCAAAATCTCGTCGTTGTAAAAACGCTTTCTGGTAACGGTGCAAACGCAGGCGCGGTTGTCGATAAATTAAATCACGAGGAAATCGTCGGCTCGGTGGCAGGGGACGACACGCTTTTAATCGTTTGCAACGACAACGACGGCGCAAACACCGTCGTCAACAAAATTACGGAGTTTATGAAGTAATAAGGGCGGTTTATGTTATCCAAATTAAGCATTAAAAACGTGGCGTTGATTGAACGCGCGGATATAGACTTTTGCGAAGGCTTAAACGTGCTTTCGGGGGAAACGGGCGCAGGTAAGTCCGTCATTTTGGATTCCGTAAACTTCGTGCTTGGCGCAAAAGCCGACCGTTCTATGATTCGCTACGGCGAAACCGAGTGCATGGTCAAGGCGGAATTTTCCGTGCCCGAAACGTCGCGTGTCGTGGAAACCTTGCGCGAGTTGGATATTGAATCCGACGGGGATATTATTATTACTAGAAAGTTCACAAGCGAAGGCAAAAGCACCGTGAAAATCAACGGCAACACGGTTACGACGGGTATGCTTAGGCAAGTGACGGACAGCCTTGTCGACGTGCACGGTCAAAGCGAGCATTTCTTTTTGTTAAAAGAAAGCAATCAGCTGAAAACCTTAGACGAAGTCGTTGGCGTTGCCTTAAAACCTAAAAAAGAAAGCCTTGCTACGCTTTTGAAGAAAAAGCGTGAAATCAACGAGAAAATAGCTACGCTCGGCGGTGACGAGCAAGAAAGAACAAGACGTTTGGACGTTTTGCGTTTTCAAATCGACGAAATCGAAGCGGTGGACTTAAAAGAAGGCGAAGAAGAAGAGCTTGTTGCAAAGCGCAACAAAATCAACAACTTGGAAAAGATTATTTCCGCCATTTCCGGCGCGGTGTCCGCGCTTGGCGACGAAGGGGGCGCGTTGGACGGGCTTCGTATGGCGTCTAGGTCAGTTTCTTCGATTGCAAGACTGGGCGAAGAATACGAAGGCGTATTAGAAAAACTCGAAGCGGTAGCAATAGATGCAGACGACGTACTTTCTTCGTTAAACGACCTTGGAGACGAGCTGTATTTTGACGAAAACGAAGCGATTGAAACGGAGAGCAGGTTGGACGCGATTCACGCGTTACAACGGAAATACGGCGCAAATAAAGAAGAAATCGACGCATATTATCGTACGATTTGCGAAGAATACGAATTGTTGTCCGATTGTGAAGGTCAATACGCGTTATTGACGAGCGAACTTGAAAAAACCGAGCGCAATATCTTTAAGATTTGCCAGGAAATTACGGTGCTTAGGAAGGAAAAAGGCAAAGATTTTTGCCGTCGCGTGACGGACGAATTAAAGACTTTGAATATTGCCAGCGCACAGTTTGATATCGAGTTTACGCCCTACGAATACGCGGACGTAAAACGTGCGAATTATAACGGTTTAGACGATATTTGCTTTATGTTTTCCGCAAATGCGGGCGAGCCGATGAAAACGCTTGGCAAAATCATAAGCGGTGGGGAAATGAGCCGATTTATGTTGGCGGTTAAAACCCAACTTTCGTCTGTAAACGAAATTTCCACCTATATTTTCGACGAAATTGACGCTGGGATAAGCGGTAAGACGGCGAAAGTCGTGGGTGAAAAGTTGGCGCGGATTGCAAAAGGCACGCAAATTATCGCCGTTTCGCATTTGGCGCAAATCGCGGTTATGAGCGACGCCGAGTTCTTGATTGAAAAGCAGGAAGAAAACGGAAAGACGATTACGCACGTAAAAACGTTGGATTCGGCGCAAAAAACAGCGGAAATCGTGCGCTTGCTCGGTGGCACGGATAACGACGAATTTGCCTTAAAACACGCGGAAGAATTGATAAAACAAGCCGTAGAGTACAAGCAATCGGTTAAATAATTGATGAAAAATATAAAAAACGAATAAAAAACGCCCAACTGGCGCAAAGTAGCTTCTAAACGGAGGTAACTATGCGTAGGTTGGGTGTTTTTTTAATCGGAGCGTCGTTGTCGCTTTGTTTCACGCTTGGGGCGACGGGCGCAACGAAAGCTTACGCCGAAGATAATGGGGCAAACGTCGTGTACGTTGGCGGTATGTCGGCAGGTTTTACGTTGAAAACGGGCGGAGCACAGGTCATCGGTACTTGCGAAGTGGCGACGGAAAACGGTACAAGGTCGCCGGCGTCGTCGGCTGGGTTGCGTACGGGGGATACGATTTATAAAATTGCAGGTGTTCGCGTTGAAACCATTGGCGAATTGAACGAAATTATTGAAAAAAGTGGCGGAAAGCGGTTAAAATTTGAAATTTACCGCCAAAACGAGCCGTTAGAGCTGGAAATTGCGCCCGAAAAAGACAATGCGACGGGGAAATATCGCTTGGGCGTCCTGGTACGCGACAACGTTTCAGGCATCGGTACGGTAACGTATATTAAAAAGAGCGGTAGATTTGGTGCGTTGGGGCACGCGGTAACGGGCGAAAACCGTATGAAAATGGACATTTCTAACGGCGCGGTATATTCGTGCAGTATCGTAGGAATTCATAAGGGAGTGCGTGGTAAAGCGGGCGAGTTAAGGGGTATGTTTCTCAACGATAAACGCCTTGGAAACGCCGATAAATTGACCGATTGCGGTATTTTTGGACAAGTTTCAAACGAGTTTGATTGTAGCCGTTTATCCAGCGTTTGCGCCGATTCTAACGGCGCGCAAATGGGCGAAGCGTATATTTATTCTACGGTAAACGGGGTAAATCCTAAGAGATATACGATAGAAATCGTAAAAGTCGATAAAAACAACAAAGAAAACAAGAATTACGTTATAAAAATTGCCGACGACGAGTTGATTGACGAAACGGGCGGTATCGTACAAGGGATGAGTGGCAGTCCGATTTTGCAAAACGGCAAGCTAATCGGTGCGGTAACGCACGTATTTTTGAACGACCCGACGCGCGGATACGGGGTAGATATCAATAAAATGCTTTGCGAATAGTATGTCAGACATAATTATTATGTATAACATAGTAGTTTTGTATCGTGTGGCAAAAAGGGGGAGAATATGAAAAAAATTGCGAAAATTACGGTGGCAACAGCGCTTGGCTTGGGTACGATTTGCGGTGCTTTACGGGGATATAAGGGCGAAATGCGGACGGCGTTTGCGGAAAATCCATATGCCGTGGCGATGTGTACAGGGGCGGAAAGCTTAAATATCCGCGCAAAATCGGCGTATTTGATGGATTTTGCTACGCAAACGGAAATTTTTTCGTTAAACGAGAAGAAACGATTGCCGATTGCGAGTATGTGTAAAATTATGACACTTTTGCTGTGTTTTGAGGCGATTGAAAGCGGAAATTTACGCTTGGACGAAGAAGTGCAAGTTAGCGAACGTGCGGCGTCTATGGGTGGTTCGCAGGTATTTTTAGAGGCCGGGGCGAAATATCCCGTAACCGAGTTGATAAAAAGCATCGTCGTATGCTCTGCAAACGACAGTTGCGTGGCTTTATCGGAGAGAATTGCAGGAAACGAAGCGCTTTTCGTAGAAAAAATGAACGAAAGGGCGCACGAGCTTGGCGCAAACGACACGTTGTATGCAAATTGTACGGGATTGCCCAAAGAACCGCAATATTCTTGCGCGAAAGACGTTGCCATTATCTTAAAAGCGTTATTAGGGCACGAAAAGTACTACGAATACGGTAGCGTTTGGATGGATAAATTCCAGCATCCGAAAGGCAGGCATACGGAAATTACGAACACGAACAAATTGATACGTTTTTACGATGGTTGCGACGGTGGTAAAACGGGTTTTACCAGCGAAGCTGGGTTTTGTCTTGGCGCAACGGCGAAACGCGGTGAAATGCGCGTAATTTCCGTCGTAATCGGGGAAGAAAGTAGCGCAAACCGCTTTGAAGACGTTAAAACGATGTTTGATTATGCGTTTGCTGGTTACACGTTGACGCCGATTGTATGTAAGGGCGTACCAAGCGAAGTGAAGGCACGGGTGCACGGTGGTAAACAAAAGGACGTTGAAATCGTGGCGGAGCGTACGGCGTACGCGTTTACAAAACGCGGTGAAAAAGCGGACGTGTCCGTGGAATATTGTGTGAATTCGTTGAAAGCACCCTTTGAAAAGGGAGAAAAAGCGGGGGAAATTATTGTTTTTCAAAAGGGGGTAGAGCGCGAGCGAATTCCGCTTATCACGGCTACCGCCGTAGAAAAAGCAACGATTTTCGACCGTTGGCAGGACGTTGCGCGCAACTGGAACGCAAGAAAATAAACGAAAGAATCCGTTTTTGCGAAAAAAAGTTCGTAAAGGCGGATTTTTCCTATGAAAAAGAAGGCGCAAGCCGTTGCTTTTTTCGTTGAAATTTGATAAAATATGTATAACATATTTTCAAAAGAAGGTTTTTTATATGAACGCGAGAGAAACGTTGAAAATAAACGAAAAAGGACATTTGGAAATCGGGGGCGCGGATTGCGTGGAGCTTGCCAAAACGTTTGGCACACCCGTCTACTTGTTCGATGAAGCGTATATTCGAAAAATGATGCGCGTATACCGTGATACTCTTGCGGAAAAATACGATGGAAACGGGCTTGTTTTGTATGCGTCGAAGGCGTTTTCCTGTAAGGCGATTTACCGCATTGCAGACGAAGAAAACATCGGTATTGACGTCGTTTCCGGCGGTGAACTGTACACCGCGCTTTCTGCGGGTTTTCCTGCGGATAAAATCTATATGCACGGCAACAACAAGTTGGATTATGAAATCGGCGAAGCGTTGGACGCAGGTATCGGTTGTATCGTGGCGGACGGATACGCGGAAATTGACAAAATCGACGCGGAAGCGGAAAAAAGGGGAATTTGCCAAAAAATTCTGCTCCGCATCAACCCCGGCGTAGAAGCGCATACGCATGCGTTCGTGCAAACGGCGACGACGGACAGTAAGTTTGGCTTTTCACTCAGCGACGGAACGGCGGAAAACATTACCAAGTACGCCATGACCAAGAAAAACGTGCGTTTAGAAGGGTATCATTGCCATATTGGCTCGCAAATCTTTGAAAAGGAATCCTTCGTGCTTGCCGTAGAAAAGTGTATTGCTTTCTCCGCGGAAATGAAGAAAAAGCTTGGTTTTACCTTAAAAACCTTGAATATGGGCGGTGGATTTGGGATTTGGTATACGGACGAAGACAGAAAAATTTCACCCGAAGGTTATGCGGAATACTTGGACGCGTTGCTTACCGCGGTCAAGACAAAAACGGCTGAATACGGTATGGAACGCCCGTTCGTGTTGTTAGAACCCGGCCGTTCTATCGTCGGCGAGGCAGGGGTTACCTTGTACACAGTCGGCGCAATCAAGGATATTCCAGGCGTTAAAAAATACGTGGCGGTGGACGGCGGTATGTTCGACAATCCACGTTATGCGTTGTATGAATCAAAATATAGCGTAATGCTTGCAAATCGCGCAAACGAACAACCTTGCGAAGTGGTTACGATTGCAGGCAAATGCTGTGAAAGTGGCGATTTGATTGCCGTAAACGTGGACTTACCGAAAGCGGAAACGGGGGATATTCTCGCCGTGCTGTCTACGGGTGCGTACAATTATTCTATGGCAATGAATTATAACCGAAACAAAATTCCACCCTGTGTACTCGTTTGCGAAGGCAAAGGCGAATACGCGGTGTTACCGCAAACGTACGCCGACCTTATAAGAAACGACGTCGTTCCTGAAAGGTTGCGTAAAAAATAAGCGAAATTTGAGGGTTTATGGACTATTTTGTATCTTTATTAGCAAGCGTTTTATCGATTATGCTCGTCATTACCTTGCACGAATTTGCGCACGCGTTCGTCGCGTATAAATGTGGCGACCCAACGGCGAAATTTGCTGGTAGGATGACGTTAAACCCCGTCAAGCATTTCGACCTTTTGGGGATTGTTATGTTTGCGGTGGCAGGGTTTGGTTGGGCAAAGCCCGTACCTGTCAATCCGTACAACTTCAAAAACCCAAAAAGCGGTGCGCTTTGGACGTCGGCTGCAGGTGTAATCGTCAATTATTTGACGGCGTTTCTCTTTTATCCGATTTTAGCCGTCGTTATCTTGTACCTTTTGCCTGCGGTGGAAGGAACGTACGCGGAATTGTTCTTTTATTCCTTTTTCGTCGGCATGCTTTTGTATTCGCTGAGTTTTTGTGTGTTTAATTTATTGCCTTTCTATCCCTTGGACGGATTTAGGATTATCGATGCAACCGCGAAGAGAAGGGGGCAAGTATATCAATTTTTGTATCAATACGGCTATTACGTACTGCTTGGCTTGATTTTCTTGCACGTATTTGCAAGCAGAGTGCCGATGTTGGGATATATCGACCTACTCGGGTATGCGCTCACGTTCGTAAGAAACGTATTGTCGCAACCGATTTCGTTGTTTTGGAACTGGATTTTCGGGCTTTTCGGCGTGCATATCCCGTTTACGTTATAAGGAGCGTTTATGGAACAGGAAAAAGAAAAACTTACCCTTGAGTCCGCAAGGAATTTCGAAGCGGAAGTAGATTACGACACCGTTTTGGACAATTTCGAAGGACCTTTGGATTTGCTCTTATATTTCATTAGACAAGCGCGTATTGAAATCAAAGACGTGTTTGTTTCGCACGTTACCGAACAGTTTTTGGAATATATAAAAGGGCTTCCGACGCTCGATTTGGAAAAAGCGAGTGAATACTTAAACATTGCGGCGACGATTATCGAAATTAAATCGCATTACCTTCTTCCTATTGAGGATGACGAGAGACCACAAGAGTGGCAAGAAATGGAAGAAGAGTTCATTAGCGAGCTGGAAGAATACAACCGCGCGTTGAAGGATATGATTAAGGAAGAAGAAGTCAAACTGAAAGAACGTGAAACGGTGGGCTATTTCTTCAAACAACCAGACAAAGACTTGACAGGTTTTAATATCCAGTTTAAGGATATGGATATGGACGGATTGATGGACGCCTTGACGAAGATGCTCGTGAGAGTGGAAGCGCAAAAGAAGGCCACACCTAAAGCGAGAGAAATTCCCAAAGACGTCTATACTGTCCGCGATAAAATCAAGCATATCCGCGAGAGTATATCCGCAAAAGAAAAAATGGACTTTGAAGAGTTGTTCGAAGACGATTCTTCGACACCTGAAATCGTTACAACGTTCCAGGCGTTGCTTGAGCTTTTGAAACACCAGTTCCTTTTGGTAGAACAGGAAGAACTGTTTTCGAAAATTACCATAAGAAAAAATCCGAATAAGAGAGAGGACGAAGAAATTGGAGAAATTGACGAATATAATTGAGGCAATTTTGTTTGCGTCTGGCGAAAGCGTACCCACCGACTTGCTCCGCGAAAAGCTGGACATCACGAAAAGACAATTAGACGACGCCGTTCGGCAGTTGGAAAAGAAATACACGGGCGTTTGCGGTATCCGTTTGTTGCAGTTTAACCATAAATTGCAACTTGCAACCAACCCCGAGTATAAAGAACTTGTGGCAAGTACGTTGAAACCGCTCCGTGAAAAAGAGTTTACGAAGACGATTTTGGAGTGTGCGGCGATTATTGCTTACAAGCAACCGATTACAAGAAGCGAAGTGGAGGCAATTCGTCTTGTCAACAGCGATTATGCGATTACCACGCTTTTGAGCTTGGATATGATTGCGCCCTGCGGAAGAAAAGACACGCCCGGTCGTCCCGTTTTGTATGAAACGACGGACAATTTCTTAAAGCGGTTTAAGCTGAAATCGCTTGCTGAACTTCCCGATTACGACGAATTGATGAAAAAGATTGCCGAAATTAGCGCTTTAGAAGAATCGAGCAGTAATTATCTTTATGAAAAGGACGTTTACGACCCTGACGCCGACCCTGAACTTACGGGAGAAGGAGAAGGCTACGAATTGCCCGATTTACATCAAGACATTGAAGACGGGATTATCGAAGTACAGTAAAATAAATACATACTTTAAGGCAACTTGCTCATATTGAAGATATGGGCAGGTTGTTTTTTTTCGTTGCGTTTGGCGTTTCGTTGGGGTTAGCGGTGTTGTTTTTCCCTATTTATTTGCAAACGAACGCGCATTACGATATGAATCGTCGAATATTTTGCTTTTCCGTCAACGCGTACAGCAAAATTAAGATTATAGGCGGTTATGCAACGACGTATCCTGGGGGCGTTGCGTTGCACGTATCTAAAAAGAAAGCGTTTTTGTTGCCGTATGCGCAAATAAACGACAAGCGCAAGAAGTTTTCCTTTACCAAGGCGTTTCGTCTAAAATCTTTCGTTTTGACGACGGAATCGGGGGCGGAATACCTGTTTCTAACCGCGCTTGCGCAGGCGGTTTTACGCCTTATATTCTTTATAAAAGGCGGAAAAAAGGAAGGGGTGGAAAACAATTTTTGGTTGGCGGATGGTGATGTTTTACGCATTTCGTTACAATCGATTGTATATTTTAACTTGTTTATTTTACTGCGCGCCTTTATTACATTTTGCAAGGAGAAAATAATAGAATTATGTCGCAAAAAAATGAAAAATTAGACGCTTTGATTCAAGCATCAACGGACAAATTAGACGCACTTGCCAACGCGGATATCGTCATCGGAAAACCGATTACGACGGCGAGCGGTTTTCAAGTAATTCCCTTTTCCAAAGTAACCTTGGGCGGACTTTCCGGGGGCGGAGAATACGGCGACGTGAAAGTCGTCAAAGAAACGGACTCCTTTCCGTTTGCCGGCGGTTACGGCTCGGTTGTTAGCATGAAACCGATGGGTTTTATTCTCGACGACGGCGAATCCTGCCGTATCCTTCGCGTGACGGACGAGCCTTTGGACAATCTCATTGAACGGATTAGTGAAATTGCCGTAAATTTGACGGCAAAAAAATAGGCTATGAAAAAGTGGAGCGCGATTGTTTTTTCTGTTTTTACGCTAATGTTTGCCGTGCAACGCCCTGTGAACGTTGCCTTTGCCGACGAAACGCGGTATGCAAAGGCGGAGTGCGTGATGGAAATGCAAAGCCGTAGGATTTTATACGAAGAGTCGGGGGATTTGCGTCTGCCGATGGCAAGTACGACGAAAATCGTTACGCTTTTGACCGTACTAAACGAGTGCAAAACTATCGACGAAAGCGTCGAGATTCCAAAGCAAGCGGAAGGGGTGGAAGGCTCGTCTGTGTATCTAAAAGCAGGCGATAAATATACGGTTAGAGAGCTTTTATACGGATTGATGCTACGTTCCGGGAACGATTGTGCAACTGCGCTTGCGTGGCATATATCGGGTGGAAATGCAGGGTTTTGCGTCAAAATGCAAGAAACTGCACAACGAGCCGGGGCTTTGGACAGCGCTTTCAAAAACCCGCACGGTTTGCCCTGCGACGGGCATTATACGACGGCGCGAGATTTGACGAAAATCGCCTGCTTGGGGATGCAAAACGAAACGTTCCGTGAAATCGTGGGCACGAAATATTTTCAAGCGCGCGGTTGGAAGAATAAAAACAAAATTTTAAGTCTTTGCGAAGGCGGAAACGGTGTTAAAACGGGATATACTATGCAAGCAGGGCGGTGCTTGGTGGCGTCTGCCACGAGAAAGGGTATGACGCTCGTTTGCACGGTTTTGAGCTGTCCGACTATGTTTGAGCGCGCGACGTCGCTGTTAGACGACGCGTTTTCCGCGTACGATAATAAGATTGTAGTGGAAAAAAACGGCGTGTACGAGTGGGAAAAGGACGGAAAACGATACAAAGCGCGCGCGCTATACGAAAGGCGTTATCCGATGCGCGACGGCGAAAAGAATTTTCTTAGTTATACGATAAAACCGCTTGAAAAAAGCCAAAAAGACGAAACAGGGCGTGAAATTCTCGCGGTTTTGGAAATCCGACTGGCAAAACACTTGCTTTTTTTGGAAAAATTATATAAACTATAATCGACTAAGAAAAAAGTGGGTACGCAAATGAGAATCAACAAGTTTTTGGCGGATAAGGGCATTGCCAGCAGACGCGGTGCGGATGCAATCATTTCCGCAGACAGAGTAACCATCAACGGTGTCGTTGCCACGCTTGGCGCGAACGTAGAAGAAGGCGACGAAATCCTTTTGGACGGCATTGCGCTTGAGTTTACCGAAAAGAAACAAGAATATTACATTATGAATAAACCTAAGGGTGTCGTTTGTACCGTTTCCGATGATAGAGGAAGAAAGACGGTCATGGATTTGTTGCCCGAAGGCGTGGGTAGGGTATTTCCCGTGGGAAGGCTTGATTACGCGACGGAAGGGTTATTGATTTTAACCACCGACGGCGATTTGGCGTTCCGTTTGACGCATCCGACGGCGGAAATTCCGAAAACGTATATGGCGCGCATTGAAGGTACGTTGACGGAAAAGGACTTAAATCCGATTCGTTCAGGCGTGGAATTAGACGGTGTTTTGACGAAAAAGTGCAAGGCGCATATCGTAGAAACGAACAAAGCCTACACGAAAGTGCACGTGACGATTACCGAAGGTAGAAATCGCCAAGTAAGACGTATGTTTGAGGCCATCGGTAGAAACGTAGAGTTGTTAAAACGCGTCAGTATCGGTCAGTTGAAACTTACCGGGCTGGATAGAGGCGAAATTAGGGCTTTGACGGAACAAGAAATTTTGTATTTGAAAGGACTTTAATGAAAAACCCCTGCAAGGAAAACCTTGCAGGGGTTTATTTATAGGCACGTTTTAAGCGCGATAATTACGCATTAAACCGACGACTTTGCCAAGGATGGAAACTTGTCCGTCTTCGTAAATCATATCGGATAACGTCTCGTTTTCAGGGTGTAAAATGATTTGTCCATTTTTACGGAAAAAACGCTTTACGGTGGCGGAGTCTTCGACGAGCGCAACGACGATTTCGCCGTTTTCCGCGGTTTGTTGGCGACGGACAATGATTTTGTCGCCGTCCATAATCCCTGCGTCAATCATCGACGTTCCGTCTACGCGGAGCATAAACAAATCGTCGCCCTTAAACTCGCCAACGGGGAAGGTGTAGTAGTCTTCGTAGTTTTCATACGCAAAGACGGGTTGACCTGCAGTAACCGTACCGATAAGGGGGATGGAAATGCCCGAGCTTTTGCCGATGGTTACCGAGCGTTTCTTATTCGTCGTCTTGTTCAAAAGACCTTTGTCTTGGAGTTTTGCAAGGTAACTATGCACGGTTGCCGTAGATTTTATGCCACATTCTTTGCCGATTTCGCGGACGGAAGGGGTGTAACCGTTTTCTTCCGAAAATTTGCGGATATAATCCATTACCATAATCAATTTATCGTTGCTAACCATAAAAAATCTCCTTTGTAAGACCCTTCTAAGCATAGTATAGCATACTTTTTTTCAAAAAGCAAACAAATGTTTATAATTTTTGCTTGCTTTTTTTATTTTTTTTGGTATAATATAGGTAATCGACGTTAGGAGAAGAAAAAAATGGAAAGAAAAATCGGCGGAGAGTGCGTTTTGTACGATAGAAAGTGCGTAGGATGTTTAGAGTGTGAAGTGTGCGACCTTGACCCCAACAAGGTTTGTGACAACTGTGGAAAATGTATCGAAATGGACGACGTTGCCTCCATCAAAATTGATAAAATTATCACCAACCCCGACGAATATATCGAAGAATAATCAAAAGCCCTGCAAACGCAGGGCTTTTTTTTATACGCTTTCGCTGTTAAGCAGTTGTCTTTGTGGCTCGCAAGTCAAATGCAATCCCAAAGACTTGAACGTTCTTTCGTCCGTATGCGCAAGCATAACCGTAGAGTGAATTTCGCAATGTTTCAATTTGTCAAGCTGTTCCATTGCCTTTTTCGCTTTCGGGTCGGTAACCGCGCAAACGGCAAGCGCCATCAACACTTCGTCCGTATGCAAACGGGGATTTACCGCGCCCATATGCTTGACCTTTAAGTGTTGTAACGGCTCGATAATCGTAGGGGATATAAGTTCGATATCGTCGTCAATTTCTCCAAGTACTTTTAAGGCGTTAAGAAGACACGCCGCGGAAGAACCTAACAATTTGCCCGTTTTTCCCGTTACGATACGCCCGTCGTTAAGCTCAATCGCTACGGCAGGCCCGCCGGATATTTCCGCTTTTTTCAAAGCCGCCGCCACCGATTTTCTATCGTCGATACTGATGCCCGACTTGCTCATTAAAAGTTCGATTTTAGAAACGACGTCTTTAGAGATTCTGCCTTTCTTTGCATCGCAAAGGGCGGAATAGTAACGACGAATAATTTCGTTTTTAGACGCCGTTCTGCACGCGCCGTCGTCCACGATACAGTTGCCTGCCATATTTACACCCATATCCGTAGGTGATTTGTAGGGCGAATATCCAAGAATTTTACTGAGCATTGCCGACACGACGGGGAAAATTTCTACGTCTCTATTATAATTTACGGCAAGTGTTTCATACGCGTCCAAATGGTACGGGTCAATCATATTTACGTCGTTTAAGTCTGCCGTCGCT
>JAZRDK010000067.1:0-16846 GCA_045660225.1 Candidatus Scatosoma sp. | reverse complement strand
GGCGCACGGAGTTTCGACGAAGAAATGCGAAGTGTATACGTCTTTACACACGTTTTGCAATTACTTCCGCTTCAAATTTTTCCACTTCGTCCCACCAGTCTTCCTTCAGACCCTGACGGCTAAGATATTCGTCCCAAACGTCCGCAAAGGGCAGATATTTCACGCGTTCGTGCATATAGAAGACTTTTGTGAAGTTGCCTGCGTCTTGCAATTTCTTCATTTCCGCGTACGGTTGCAAAATTGCAGAAAGCAGAGCTTTTTGCATCGAACGAACGCCCGTTACCCAAGCGCAAAGACGGTTGATAGACGCATCGAAGTAGTCCAAAGCGACAATCACTTTATCGTCCGCGTCGTTGCGGATAATTTCTTTCGAAAGTTCCTTCAATTCGTCGTCGACAACGATTACGTGGTCGCTATCCCATCTTACGGGACGGGAAACGTGGAGCTGTACTTTGTCGTAGAAGGCAAGCATTGCAGGGATTTTATCGGAAACGACTTCCGTCGGATGATAATGTCCCGTGTCGAGAAGACAACAAATACCGCGCGTCGCCGCATAGTTTTGATAGTATTCGTTGCTACCTACCGTATAACTTTCTACGCCGATACCAAACACCTTGCTTTCTACCGCAGGGATAACCCACTCTTTGTCATAGCCTTCCAAAACTTCGTCCAACGATTTTTTCAATCTCACGCGCGGACCCAAACGGTCGGCAGGGATATCCTTAAACCCGTCGGGCACCCAAAGATTGACACAGCAGGGACTGCGCATTGCCTTACCGATTTCCGCAGCGATTTTCATACACGCCTTGCCGTGGTTTACCCAGAATTTTCTCACCGTTTCGTCGGGCGACGACAAAGACAAACCGTCTTTCATCATCGGATGCGAGAACCAGGTCGGGTTAAAGTCGACGCCTTCTAAGCCGTTTTCCTTTGCCCATTTTACCCAAGGCTCGAAATGTTTGTATTCGTACGCATCTCTGTCCACCTTACCCTTGTCTTCGCCAAGGATTGCATAACAAGCGT
Organism: Candidatus Scatosoma sp.; assembly: GCA_045660225.1. Classification (GTDB taxonomy): domain Bacteria; phylum Bacillota; class Clostridia; order Christensenellales; family Borkfalkiaceae; genus Scatosoma. Next base: position 15,823 of record JAZRDK010000067.1, on the reverse strand, counting down.
GTACGTTGACGCGCTTTTTACCGGGCATCAGCTTGAACGCCGTCGTCAAATCCGCGAACAATTCTTCAGGGTTTCTCGCTCTACCAGGGTAGTTACCCGTCGTTTGGATACCCCCCGAAAGAGAATCGCTACCATCAAAACCGATAACGTCGTCCCCTTGCCAACAATGTACGCTGACAGACAATTTCGCAAGGCGTTCCATCGCCTTTTCCGTGTCCACGCCAAACTGCGCGTAAATCTTTTTTGCTTCTTCGTATCTGGACATATCTTTCTCCTTATTTATATATGTATAGTTTTTATTTCTCAATTTCTTCTTTGAACAGTTTCAACCAAGCATCCGCAATCAGCTTTGCCCCGGCGATGGTTGGATGAATTCCGTCGTATAAAAACGTACCCGTTCCTTCCCTTTCCGTCGCCTTCGCAATCCTATCCCTTAAAGGCAGGAAACTCGCCCCGTATTCTTGGGCAATTTTTCGCACTTCTTTCGCGTATTCTTGAACGCTCAAAAATTCATCGTAACGTTCTTGCGTGCCCGTACCCAACAGCACGAACGGTTCTAATAAAACAAACTTTACGTTTGGAAAACGCTCCTTCGTTTCGTCTAAAAGATTGCGATATACCTTGGCAAAACGGTCGAGTTCCGTACCGTCGCCACGCGCAATTTCGTGCCAAACGTCGTTTACGCCGATTAGGATACTGACAACGTCGGGTTGATGCGCCCAAACGTCCTTTTTAACACGCGCATACAAATCCGTCACCTTGTTGCCCGCAATCCCACGATTTACAACTTCGTAACGATTAGGCGTTTGCAACAACTCCCCTGCAACGAAGGCAGGATAGCCCATACCGTAGGAAAACGCGCTGTCGGAAACCCCGTCGTATTCTCTACGTCTTCCCATATCCGTAATAGAGTCGCCGAAAAAGACAATCTTCATCACACTTAAATCTCCACGATATCAAACGAGTTTTTAATCACTTGTCTGCCTTCTTTGACACTTGCCAACTCTCCAGAGCCGACCATCTGCATCATCAAATTGCCGATTGCCGTACCTTCCGCAGGGCCGGTAATGATACGCTTGCCCGTGTACTGTTTCGTAAGCTCGTTCAAAAGCATATTTTTACTGCCACCGCCGATGATGTTTAACGTTTCATAACGTTCGCCCGTTACCTTTTCCAAGGCTTTCAACGACGCGTCGTAATATCTTGCCAAGTTGTTGTAAATGACGTACGCCATTTCGCCGACGCTAAGCTTTCTGCCCACCGATTCGTTGATGGCGTCAATCATACTTTCAGGCGCAAGGAATTTTTGGTCGTTGACGTTGATTTCGTCGTCGACGGGGTTTGCCCTTGCCATATCCGCAAGCTCGACAAAGCTGTACTTATCGTCAAGCTCGTGACGGACTTGCTGAATCATCCAAAGCCCCATAATATTGATTTGCAAACGGAAGGAATTGTTTACGCTTCCTTCGTTGGAATAACCTGCATCCAAAGCGCTTTTCGAAGTCTGCGCCGTCGTCTGTTCTACGCCGAGGAGCGACCAAGTACCGCTGGAAATATACGGGGTTTGCCCTTCCAGGGGCGCAGCCAACACTGCACTACCCGTGTCGTGCGTCGCAGGAAGAACGACCTTCGCCTTATACCCTACGATGCCAGCAACTTCGTCCGAAAACTCGCCCACTTCCGTACCCGGTTGGGAAAGTTCGCCGAAAAGCTCTTTTTTATAACCAAGCGTTTGTAAAATTTCTTCGTCCCATTGATGCGTAGTTGCGTTGACCATACCCGTCGTCGTCGCGTTGGTGTATTCCTGTTTCTTCACGCCCGTCAAACGGAAATGGAAATAATCGGGGAGCATTAGGAAGGATTTCGCCTTTTCCATCCTGCCCGACTTCACGTCGTCAAGCAGTTGGTATACGGTGTTAAACGTCGCAAACGCAATACCCGTCTTTGCAAACAGCTTTTCAAACGCGATTTTTTCGTGCACTTGCGGAATCGTCGCTTCCGTTCTCGAATCGCGATAGCAATACGTTCCGCCGATTGCCTTATCGTTTTCGTCGAGAAGCGCGTAGTCCACACCCCAGGTATCAATCCCCACCGAGTAAGGCACTTTCCCGATTTCCTTCGCCTTTTTAAGACCGTTCAAAATTTCACCGAACAATCTTTCGTGCGTCCAAACGAGATGTTTTTTTCCATCGTAGCCCGTCATTTCTTCCGGGCCGTTTTGGAAACGGTAAATTTCTTCCGTCACCATCTTCCCGTTTTCAAGATACGCAACGATATGTCTGCCCGACGATGCACCGATGTCAATCGCAAGATAATATCTCATAATTTTTCGTCCTTTCTCTTATTGAATTTCCGTTACTTCAAACGGTTTCGCGCAAGCGGTGTTCACCGCCTTGATTGCCACTTCCTTTTGTCGTTCGTCCACGCCTTCGGGCGCGTACCCCACGTCGTTAATATCCAAGCCAAGCAACCCCTTCACTACGCAAAGCCCTGCAACGTATCTGCCGATTTGTAAATCCAAGTGAAAACCGTCGCGGTTTAACACGTCGCCAAGCGCCGTCCTTGCGTTTTGAATCGCCGTACCGGAAGGGAAAATTTTCGTAATATCCGTCCTGGGCAAAATCTTTTCCTTCACCGCTTCCACAATCGCGTAGTACATTTTCATCTGGTCGCGTTCGTAGGGGTCGAAATTCACGCTGTCGAAACCGTTCGCGTACGCCCAAGTCATCTGCCAACCGTACGTGGGGCTTCCCTTCACCCTAGGCGCAACGTACCCCATCAACTCGTCCAAGTCGTCGTACGTGTCTTTCAATCCACTTTCCCCACTGCATTGTTGGGTAAAGATATAATCCCACTCGTCCGATTCCACGCCGTCCCACGTCGTCGAGCCTTCCTTGTGCACCCACGTCCCGTCCGTCTTCACGCTAAGGCGATAATCCGCCGTGTCGTTTTTCGCATAATCGCAATGTCTTCGCAAAGAACAACCCCCGAAATAGAGATAGGCAACCTTCACGTCTTCCACGCCGAGAGATTTCAAAATCTCATAGACGTATTCCATACAATCTTCGGCAAAACTATTCGCTATCCCCAAAATTTTCACGGATTTCATACCTTCAAACTGTCCTTTCTTGTTCATTTTTGCGCGTTTTTCATTTACGCGCAGCGCATCACGTTTCGCGCCTATTACATTATAACATATAATCATTATTTTGTCTATGTATGTTCGAAATGTTGACAAAAAAACTTTTTTGTGTTATAATACGAGCATAAATAAACAAAAACGCGCAAAACGCGCGTTTTTATATAGCAAAAAACAAGTTTTATGTGTCGTTAATCTATTTGCGTCACTTCAAACGGCTTTGTGCAAGCGGCGTTCACCGCCTTGATTGCAACTTCCTTTTGTTTTTCACCCACGCCTTCCGGCGCATACCCTACACCGTCGATATCCAGCCCCAGCAATCCCTTCACGACGCATAATCCTGCGATATATCTGCCGATTTTTAAATCCAAATGCAAATCATCACGATTGAGCGTATCACCAAGCGCCGTCCTTGCATTTTGCACCGCAGTTCCCGTAGGGAAAATCCGCGAAATATCCTTTCTCGGCAAAATCTTTTCCTGCAACGTTGCCACGATACGGCGATACATTTCCATCTGGTCGTTGTTGTAAAAAGCAAAATTTTCGTTGCTTGCGCACTGCGCGTACGTCCAAGTCATTTGCCAGCCGTAAATAGGCTTTCCTTTCGCGTGCGCCCTGATGTACGCCATCAATGTATCCAAGTCGTCGTAGCGGTCCCGTAAACCGCTTTCCGAACAGCATTGTTGCGTAAAAATATAATCCCACTCTTCCTCGAGCGCGCTTTTCAACGCTACGCCGTGTACGTGCGTCCACACCCCACCTTCCTTCACGCTAAGCCTATAATTCGGCATATCGTTTCTTGCATGGTTACAATGGATTTTCACCGAACAGCCGGGGTAACAAAGGTAAGCCACTTTCACGTTTTCTACGCCGAGCGATTTCAAAATATCGTACACGTATTCCATGCAATCTTCGCCAAAACTATTCGCAATACCTAAAATTTTCACCGATTTCATCTCTACCCCCTTTTCGTTCCTGCGCGCTTTTGCGCAATTTTCTTCGGCGCGCGTACAACGCCTTTCTCGCCTGTTTATTCTATCATACCACAAAACAATTCTTTTGTCCATATGCACCGAAATGTTGACAAAAAAACTTTTTTACGGTACAATATTATCACAAACACGCAAAAACGCGCAAGATTTGCGCATTTTCGAACACGGAGAAAACACTATGGCACTTACCGAACGCCAAAACGAAATTTTGAAACGCTTGAAAGAAAGCAAGTCGGCTGGAGTTTCCGACCTTGCCAAAGAACTGTTCGTCAGCGAGGCGACGATTCGTCGCGACCTTGCGGAAATGAAGAGTATGGGTCTTGTCGAACGTAGTCACGGGGGCGCTTTACTCCCTGAAAACGCGGAAGAAATTTCCATTTTCTTCCGTATGGAAAAAAACGCCAACGAAAAGGAACGCGTGGCGACGAAAGCGATTTTGTATATTCCGCCCTTTAAGTCGGTGTTTATCGACAGTTCGTCCACCGCGCTCGCCTTAGCAGAGCGTATTGATTTGAATTACAAAACCGTCGTTACCAACAATCTGCAAACGGCAATTCAGTTGTCGAAAAAGCCCAACTTAAACCTAATTCTTTTGGGCGGTACGGTACGTTTTAACACCAACTCTGCAACGGGCAGTTGGACGGCGCGCCAGCTTGCGGATTTTTCCTTCGACCTTATGATTTCGTCTTGCGCGTCGATTATCGGCGACGAAGTTTTTGAAGGCTCGCTTGAACAAAAGGAAATCAAACACGCCGCGCTTGCGCGTTGTAAAAAGAAGGTTTTGCTCATCGACCACACGAAATTTTCGGCGTCGGGTACGTATCGTCTTTCCTGCTTAGACGATTACGATTTAATCGTTACCGACGAAACGCCACCCTACCCCATCGAGCTTTCAAACGCGAAACTCATTTATTAAAAAATATACGCACGACGCTTGACAACGCCTTTTTTATGGCGTATAATGTCGTAGAAGAACACTTGGGAGTTCGTATGATTCAAGATTTGCACGCACACACCTATTATTCCTTCTGCTCGAAGGACAAACCGGAAACCGTCGTAGAAACGGCAATCGCTAACGGGATTCAACTTCTCGGTATTTGCGACCACAGCTACGGCGTAGGTTGCGCGCGCAAAGAATTTTGCTGGGACCAAGGCACGAATCTCCACGGCGACTACGGCGACACGCTAATTCGTTATTACGACCATATGCGCTATATCCGTGACAAGTACGCAAAGAAAATTAAAATCCTTTGCGGGATTGAAGTGTCGACACTTGTCAACGGCAGGGACGCTTACGCCCTTCCTTCGGGCGCGGACGTTTCCTTTTTCGACTTTGCGCTGATTGAAGATTTAGACGACCCGTCGTCGATTACGGGTGGCGATTTGTTCGCCTTTGCCAAACGCTTAGGTTGTCCCGTCGGCGTCGCGCATACCGACCTTTTCAAGTTTATCGCTTCTCGTGGCGAAGACCCCTACCGTTATTTTAGAAAAATGGCGGAAAACGGCATCTTTTGGGAACTTAACGTCAATTACGACAGTTTGCACGCCTTCAAAACGCACGACTACGTGACGGAGTTTTTCAAAAACAAACAGCAACAGGAAATCGTCAGAAGGTCGGGCGTGAAACTCTCCGTCGGCTTCGACGGGCACGTCGCCAAAGAATATAAGGCGCAACGCGTGAAAACCGCTTGCCAGCTTATCAAAAACGCAGGCATACGCCTTGTTTTCGAGTATATCTAAACAAAACGAAAAAACAAGCCACTCGGTTGAGTGGCTTGTTTTTATTTCACCAAAATTCTAAACTTGTTTTCGCCTTCCTTCGGCGCGCGGTATTCTTCCTTCAATGCCGGTCCGCAAGACGCCGTCCCAACCCCGCTCATTGCAATATCAAGACAAACGTACGTCGCCTTCGGTTTGCCAAGCTCGAAATCGTGCTTTGCCGTGCGAAGTTCTTCCGTCGAATAGGGCAATACGCTAAACGAGAAGGGCTTTTCCGCAAACACGCTTACGCCGTTTTCAAGCGCAAGCTCCGTCGAGCAATAATGACTGCCCGTTTCCTGCGGTTTGATGTATCCGACGCACTCTTTTTGCGCCGTAGACTCGTACCTGCCATACTCGCTTGCCATATGCTTATCCACGTAGCTCTCGTACGGACCAAAGCCTTCGTAGACGAATTTTTTGCACTTTTTATCCACCGCAAAGCGCAACCCAACGCGCGGAAGATACTCTAAAAACCGTCCCGTTTTATAGCGCATCGAAACGTCTACACCGCCGTCGAAAAACTCGTATTCCATTTCATATTCCAACGCAGGCGCAAGCGTGTTTTTCACCATTACGCCCTTAATTTTCACCAAATTCCCGTCCGTTTCCTTAGAAATGACGTACGGTTTTGCGCCTTCATACAAGCGCCAGTCTTTCAAATGCCTGTCGTTGTCGATATACGCGCGTTCGATATGCACTTCAAGCGGTGTCTTAAACGAAACGTTTCCTAAGGAAAGCAACCTGCCTTCTTCGTCCATTTCATACGCAATCGGCGCACCGTTTTCTACCCTTTTCAACTCCTTGCAAGGGGGCGTGTACGCGTTGAGTTCTATTTTACCACCGTACACGGCACGCATTTCCAACAAGTTTGTCTTGATTTTTCTATCCGGCGTTACCAACCCGTCCACGCAGAAATTGCCGTCGTGCTCGGTTTCGCCGAAATCACCGCCGTACAAAAATCCTTTATCCGTCTTTACGGCGTGGTCGCACCACTCCCAAACGAACGCGCCCATAAACCGCTCGTTAGAAAGTATGTATTTCCAGTAATCGTTCAAATCGCCGTTGCTATTCCCCATCGCGTGCGAATACTCGCAAAGGAGCAACGGGCGCGTTTCCTTCTCGTCGGCAAGGTATTCTTCGAAAAATTCCAAAGGCGGATACATACGGCTTGCCATATCGACCCTGTCCGTATAATATTCCGTTTTGTCCGCCATTTCCCAAATGCTTTCGTAATGCACGGGACGGTTGTCGCGCGCGTGCACGTAATCGGCTGCGCCATAAAACATTTTCCCGTAATTGCTTTCGTTGCCAAGCGACCAAATCACGACGCATGTACGGTTTTTGTCCCGTTCTACCATATCCATCGTACGCTCTAACACGGCGTCGTCATAACCGCCGTTCTTGGCAAAATCCTGCCACGCAACCCAGTTATAATCCCCGTCCTGCGTCGCAAAACCGTGGCTTTCCACGTCCGCCTCGTCCACGACGTAAAACCCGTACGCATCGCAAAGCAAATAAAATTCCGGCATATTCGGATAATGCGAAGTACGGATGGCGTTCACGTTTGCCCACTTCATCAATTTTAAGTCCTTCAGCGTATCTTCCACCGTCACCGTCGCGCCTGTTTCGGGATGGCTTTCGTGGCGGTTTACACCCTTCAACTTCGTATGTACGCCGTTGATTTTATATACACCCTTTTCGATTGCCGACGTACGGAAACCGACGCGTTCTAACATCTTTTCGCCGTTTGCCGAAAAAACGACGTTATAAAGTTTCGGATTTTCCGCCGTCCAGGGCGTTGCGTCCGCAACTTCAAACGTAGCCGTTTCATTTGCGCCCACTTCCTTAGACACGCGACCTACGGAAACCTTCATTGCAATTTCGCTTTCGTTTTTCACGAGAATTTGCCCTAAAGAGCCTACCATGTACGCGTCTATCCTGTAATCTTTGATATGCTCAGTAGGACGTTTCAAAAGATATACGCTTCTGAAAATACCCGTAAAGCGGAACTTATCCTGGCACTCTAAATAAGAAGACGCACACCATTTCAAAACGACGACGTCCAGCGTGTTTTTTCCTTTTTGCAAATAGGGCGTAACGTCAAACTCGCTGGTGCTATGCGAAATTTGGCTAAATCCGATTTCCTTGCCGTTGATATACACGTAAAACGCACTGTCCACGCCTTCGAAATTCAGATAATATTTCCATGCCGTATCTTCGATAAAAAAGGACGTCCTATAATGATACGTCGGATTTTTCTTAGGCACGTACGGCGGTACGCACGGAAAGGGAAAACGACAGTTAATATACTGAATTTGGTCGTATCCGTGCATCTGCACACAAGCAGGAACGGGGATTTTTTTTGTCAGTTTTTCCCCAATTTCTACACCTTCAGGACAGTCGTGTTCCTTGATAAGCCACGTTCCATCCAACGAGAGAAAACGCTCGCTTTTACTACGGTCTATAATCTTATTTTTGAAAACAAAACGCTGGTTTTCCGCAAAAGGAATATAATAACTACGCGATTTCTCTACGCCAATTCTGTTTAATTTTTCGTATTCTTTGTTCATAATCTTTATTCTTTAACGAAACATATTGTCAATCTCTGCAATTTTTTCATAAATTGATTTCGCCATACGGAAAAACCCTAAGTCGTTTGGATGGCATCCGTCTATCGTGCAAAACTCACTTTCGTCGCCAAATATCGTTTTCCCGTCCAAGAAATATACGTTGTTATCCCCCAAGGCACGCGCTTTTTGATAGGTGTCGAAAATCACTTTCGTACGCGCGTCGTCCTTTGGCGTGTAATCGGGTTTCGAAATAAATAAAATCGGCGTGTCCTTTTGTTTCTCGCGATATCTTTCGTACAACCTATAATGCGTTTTTTCAAGATGCTCTACACTAGGCGAGTTGTGGTCGTAATCACAAACGAACAAACTGCAATCGATTTCTCTTAAATAATCGACGATGTTATCTTCCGCCTTTGCATTGCCACTAAACCCCAGGTTGATAAAATCGACGTTATTCCACTTGGAAATAATCGACTGATACGCACCGTCCGGTCTTGACGCGCAACCGCCCTGGGTGATAGACGAGCCATAGTAAAGAATCGGTTTCACCTTTCGATACGCCTTGCCCTTGCCTACTTCCGCGCCTTCGTCCAAGGCAATCTCCACGCCTGTAATTTCGTTGTACAACGGAAAATACAGGATATAATCGTGCATTTCCCCGTCCGTTTTCAACGCCGTCGACGCTGTATATCCCGTCTTATCCGCAAGGACAGGGGGCATCATTTTTACAAGTTCTCTACCCGTTTTCGTTTCTTCCAAAAGGACGAAACCGCATTGCCCCTCAATCGACATATGCGACATTACGGGGAGTTCTAAATACTTCACTTTCAGGGCAAACGTCTTTGAATTCGTCGAAAAACGCACCCTTCCGCCCGAAGTACAGCCTGCGCACCACGTCACTCCGGGGCTAACGGTTTTTGCAATATCTCTTGGCATACGCAAAAAACCTTCCTTTTCGTCGAAGTACACGCCGTACAGTGCAAAGGACGGATGCGGAATCGTATACCAACACGCTCCGTCTAACACCTTTTCATTACTAATTGCAAAATTTTTATCAATCTGTGCTATTTTCATACCTTGCTTAATCCTAAATATTCTATAAGCTTTTCCGATTCTTTCTGTTGTTCTCTCAATGCGTCTGCGCTGATTTGCATCTCCACTTTAATCCTTTTCCGTTCCTTGCTAAAAAGCACAGAACCCCAACGTCGCAACAACATCAACGGGTAAAGATACTTGTGCTTATGCAAAATTGGATACTTATATTTCAACTCTTCATATGGCATAAACATACGAGAGAGTATATACCTAAAACGCCCACCGTTTTTCCCTTGCTGTATCACGATTTTATTGTCAATAGAGCCATACACGCCACCCTTCAAGATAAATCTCTCAAACAGTCCACTCCTTTCATTATACGGTGCTTTTGAAAACCAAATTTCAGCCAACTCCTCCACAGCTTTCGCAAATTCTAAAAGCTCACCACTTTCCAACAATAGTTTACTCTCTTCTTTGTCGAATTCTCCTTTATGCATTAACAACCACACATCCAAAAATGGACGTACCCCACAACCGCCATCAATAAAATGCCGCGCCATGTGAGCAATATGATAATAATAGAAATAATCGTCAGGCATTATCCGTCTACACGAATTTTGCACAATCTCGACATGCAACCAAACTGCACCTAAAATTTCGTTGGCTTTTTTATTGTCATACTTAGTAATTAAGTCAAAATGCAACTCGACGTGAAAACCCGTCGGCGAAACAACCACCGTGTCGTACGCACTCTCGGATTCGCGCGTGTATTGTAATTCATTTTCTAAGGCACAAACAATTTTTTCTACGTCTTCCTTATGGACTAAGACGTCAATATCCGCGCTAGTCCGCATCCAGTTCTCAGGATAATATTGACGCAATACCGCGCCTTTTAACGGCAAATATTTTGCACCTAATTCTTCTAAAACAGAAGAAACCTGGGCATACTCATATCCCAGCTGCTCAACGCGATACACCGCCATGTTGCGCTCTTGTAAAAAACGTTTTTTGGCTTCTGATTCATCAGGCAATAAACCGTTTTTATCCAAGGCATCGCCTATGAGATGCGCCAAATCATGCCGTTTGGAAAGCTTAAACAAAGCAGGCAACATTTCAGTAGTTATTAAGTTTTTCATTTCTTCGCACAGTTCGTCGCCGTTTATCTCAAAACGAATCAACGCGAAAAACACTTTTTCAACTGTTCGTTGCATACCTGCCCCCATCGTTTTTATACCTTATAAAATTCTTTATACCATTCGGCAAATTTTCGAAGCCCTACACGCAACGGCGTCGCAGGCTTAAAGCCAAAATCTTCTTCCAATGCAGACGTGTCCGCATACGTTACAGGCACGTCCCCTGCCTGCATAGGCACAAGTTCCTTATGTGCTTCAAAATCATAGTTCGCGGGAAGCACCCCTACGCGGATAAGCTCTTGCTGTAAAATATCTACAAAATCAAGTAGATTTTCAGGACTGCTATTCCCGATATTATACACTTTATACGGAGGTAAAGGCAATCCATCCTCGCCGTTTTGTTTTTCGGGCGCGTGTTGCATAACACGCTTTACACCCTCTACGATATCGTCCACAAACGTGAAATCACGCTTACAATTGCCAAAATTGAAAATCTGGATTTTATCACCTTTCAATAGCTTGTTCGTAAATCCAAAATACGCCATATCAGGACGCCCCGCAGGTCCATAAACGGTAAAGAACCGAAGTCCCGTTGATGGAATATTATACAATTTACTGTATGCGTGCGCCAACAATTCGTTGGATTTTTTCGTCGCCGCATACAAAGATACTGGGTTATCCACCTTGTCGTCGGTAGAATAAGGCACTTTTTTATTCGAGCCGTACACCGACGAACTAGACGCGTATACGAGATGTTCTACGGGATTATAACGACACGCCTCTAAAATATTATAAAAACCGATTAAATTCGATTCAACGTATGCACTGGGATTCGTAATTGAATACCTAACCCCTGCCTGCGCAGCCAAATTTACGACAACCGACGGCTTGTATTTGCCAAATATCTCGTCAATAAGCGTTTTATCCGCAATGCTTCCGCGAATAAACTCCCACTTGCAATCTCGCTTGCTTTCCACGGCTTTTTCAATTTCCGACAATCGATATTCTTTAATAGAAACGTCATAATAATCGTTCATATTATCCATACCAACGATATAAACGTCTTGACAAGAGCGCAAAAGTTCTAACACAAGATTACATCCAATAAACCCCGCCCCCCCCGTTACGAAGATGGTTTTATGATTCAAATCCACGTTCAATTTCAACATAATAACTCCTATTTTAATAATGAATAAAATGGTTCTTTTTTCAAACGATAAACCATTAAACATATAACAGCTGAAACCCCAGCGGTTATAATAAAAACAGCAAACCCTTGCGTTAAAAATGCCACCATACCAGCAACAACGCTATTGTTAGAAAGACGGCTTAATAGCCCAATCGACACACTTACACACCATTGAATGGGTCTATGTAAGAAGTACATCCCTGTTGATAGATTTCTAAACACCTTGGCTTGGCAAATCGTTTTATTTTCGCTAAACATTACTGTCGTTAAAAATAATGCTGGAACCATTGCTATATGCACTATATATAATGCACCATCATCTTTCACATCGTTAATTCCTATCTTCCATATAAGGATACACTCTGTAATATATAATAAATAGCAGATAACAAAGCACAACGCTACCTTATATTTCGATAAGATTTTTTCATTATAAATGTTAGCACAGGTAATACCCAGCCCAAGCCAAAAGAAACCGACGAACAACCCGTTTCTACCCGTTATACAAACCGCTAGATACTTTTCTATTGCTTGCCCCAACCAAATATCTTTTATTAAGAAATAATAGTTATTACAAAGTAAAGCAAATCCATATAAAAACGCACCTATAATCAGAGCAATACGCATCTTATTGTATTTGATAAATGGGTATAATAATAAAATACCGATTAAACTCGCTTGTATATACCACAAAGCACCATATGGAGAAAACAAAAGATGTTGCACTATATCCTTTAACAAAAATAAATAATCTTCCCCACCTGTAATAAAATGCTGAACCGTATTAATAATCGAAAATACCACAAATGGTTTTACTAATCTTAAACAGTATTTTTTAATAACAATCCAATTATTTTCTCCTGCTTTTATTTTTCTTCCAACGAAAAAACCCGATGCAATAAAAAAATATGGCACCGCTACCCTAAAGATAGTTTTCTCAATAAAATAACGTATATCTTTTGGAAGAAAATTAAACGCTTGCGTATGCAAAGCAATTACACATAAACAAAAAAGAAACTTAAATATATCAACGAGAGCGTACCCCCCCCCATTATTTAGAGCTTTACAATTTTTCATATCCCTTTATACTCCTTTTGGACCTTTTCATAACTTTCAAGATTTCCTATATCGTAACGTTTCCCCGGCATTTCCATTGCATATACTTCCGTTTGCAAACAAAGCCACGCCACGTAACTGCCAGGCGCGTCTACACCGCAACCGCTTTCAATACCTTTTTTCACCAGCCTTGCATCTTCTTTCGTGTAATAATAGAAGGGAGGACAAGCCCAATTTGATTTCGGTTCAGCAGGTTTTTCCGTTAAACGAAGAATTTTATCATTTTCATCCACTTCCGCTACGCCACATTTTTGCAACTTTTGCATCGATTCTTCATAGTACCGCATAATGCAAGACGTGCCCTTTCCCTTCGCATAAACGATAAATTTCGTCAAGCTAAAATCAAGAAGATTATCCCCTGCGATTACCAACATATCGTCATCAAGTGAAAGTTCATCAATAGCAAATTGAATATCGCGTACCGCGCCAAGACGGGTTTCGTTTGTACTCGTGCCGTCGTCAACAACGGTAATCTTTTGAGCCTTTTGGGCACACCATGTACGAAAATAATCCGCAAATTTGTGGTTAGAAATCACCACGTATTCGTCCACCAAGCCAAGTGAATCGATATCATCAATCAACCAATCTAAAATGGCTTTATTCTGCACCTTCAATAAGGGTTTGGGGAAATTTTCTGTTAAAGGATACAATCTCGTGGCGTATCCAGCCGCCAAAATCAAACATTTCATAATTCCACCCCGTTTGCCGTATCACAAATATGTACTGAGAATTTTCCTTGTAAAGCCGGAAATTCCTTCAAATAACGTTTTGAAACTTCTTGTTGAATACTTTCCGCAAACGACGGGTCTATCATTGCCATACAGCAACCCTTAAACCCTGCACCGCTGAACCGCCCACCGTAAATACCGTCCGTTTTAAGCATGATTTCGTAGAGCGTTTTCAGCTCATCTGAACCCGTTTCATAGTTATAAATAGACGAATGTCCGCTCTCAAAGGACAGCTTACCAAACATTTCGATGTCCCCTCTACGCCATGCTTCCACACCCGCTTCTACTCGCTGAAACTCCGTATAAAAATGTTCTGCTCGCTTACTCCAATTGTCAGGCAACTTCTCTTTATAGCGCAAGTACGTTTCATAAGGAACGTCACGAAGGAACGTTTCGTTCAGTTTGCCGTATTCCATACCGCTAAACGCCTTCAAAGCATACGCCGCGCTACGACATTCGTCCACACGCATATTGAATTTAGTCCCCGCAAGAGTACGTTCAACCCCCGAGAAGAAAATCGCAATTTTATACGGTTTCATATTTGGGTTGGTAGCAATCAATTCGTAGCTGTCATCCTTCGTATCGAGATATAACAATTTATCTTTCTTGGAAAGCACTTCGCAAGACTGATCCAGCTTTCCGCATGAAACGCCAACGTATTGATTTTCCGCGGCCTGCGCCGTCAAAATCATTTCAAGCTCGGTAAGATGAAGGTCGTTTACCTTACAAAGCGCGGACAAAAAGGCAATCGTAACCGCCGCAGATGAGGACAGCCCACCGATGGGAAGGGTCCCTTCAATCACCCCACAAAGCCCTACTTTCAAGGGATATTTTCGCGATAGCATCTGCGTTGCCCCACGCAAATAGTCCGCCCAGTCGTTCTCTTTTTGCTCGGGGACAGCCCCCACGTGCCACTGCGCACGCTTATCAAACTGCAAAGAAGACAACTCGATGACACCATTTTGCTTGGGAGCATACGCAATATGTATCCCCTTATCAATGGCAAACCCTGTCACTTTGCCATATTGATGGTCACTGTGCGCACCCATCGGACAAACGCGATACGGACAAAAGGCAACAGCTATAGGGTCTTTTTTATACGTTTCCGTAAATTTTTCTATACAATGCATTTAGAACTTTCTCCAAACCATTTTATCTACAACACCTGTGTAAGATTGAATAATCTTTACAACCTTCGTCGAAACGTTTTCTTCTACGTAATCGGGTACGGGAATACCGTGGTTGCCGTCTTCCGTCAAAGACACCGCCGTTTCAACCGCCTGCAATAAATTCTTTTCATCAATACCTGCAAGCACAAAGCATGCCTTATCTAATGCCTCAGGGCGTTCCGTCGAGGTACGAATACATACTGCAGGGAAGGGCTTACCAATGCTCGTAAAGAAAGAGCTTTCTTCAGGCAACGTACCGCTATCGGACACCACTGCAAACGCGTTCATTTGCAAATTGTTGTAATCGTGGAAACCCAAAGGCTGATTTTGAATAACGCGCTTGTCAAGCTTAAAACCGCTCGTTTCCAAACGCTTTTTGCTTCTCGGATGGCAACTATACAGAATAGGCATATCGTACTTTTCCGCGAGCTTGTTGATTGCCGTGAACAAAGAAACGAAATTCTTTTCCGTGTCAATATTTTCTTCTCTATGCGCGGAGAGTAAGATGTATTTTTTCGGCTGTAAACCAAGACGGGAAAGCACGTCGCTCTTTTCGATTTCCGCCAAGTTGTTATGCAAAACTTCCGCCATCGGCGAACCCGTCACGTACGTTCTTTCCTTGGGCAAACCGCAATCTGCCAAATAACGGCGCGCGTGTTCGGAATACGCCAAGTTGACGTCGGAAATAATATGGACGATACGGCGATTCGTTTCTTCGGGCAAGCACTCGTCCTTGCATCTATTCCCTGCTTACATGTGGAAAATGGGAATATGCAAACGCTTCGCCGCGATTGGGGAAAGACAGCTATTCGTGTCCCCCAAAATCAAAAGCGCGTCAGGCTTACACGCCGACATCAGCTTGTACGAGCAGTTGATAATATTCCCCACCGTCGCACCTAAATCATCCCCAACTGCATCCATATACACTTCGGGATCGGCAAGCTTTAAATCCTTAAAAAATACGCCGTTCAGATTATAATCGTAATTCTGC
>JAZRDK010000066.1:0-1685 GCA_045660225.1 Candidatus Scatosoma sp. | reverse complement strand
AAAAAACGCGCTAAAACGTATTTCACGGCGTCTTCCGAAGACGAAAATGCAGTTTTATTCGTATAAAACAGTTTTTCCATATACGGCAATATTATAACATAAGGAGAAATAAAATGTCAAGGGCAGAAAAGGCAAAAGAATTATTTATGCAAGGATATGCGTGCTCGCAGGCGGTACTTTTGGCGTTTGCGGATTTAACGGGGCTTGACGAAAGCACGTTAAAGCGTCTTTCCTTGCCGTTTGGCGGTGGACTTGGTAGGCTTCGTTTGACTTGCGGTGCGGTAAGCGGTATGGCGTTCGTCGTTGGGCTTGTTTTAGCAGGCGATGAAAATACGCCTGAAAACAAAAAAGAAACGTACCGTTTCGTGCAGGAAGTTTGCCAAAGGTTTAAGGACAAAAACGGTTCGCTTATTTGTAGCGAACTGCTTGAAGGCGCGAAGGTGCAAACGACGGTAGGTGGCGTTGCGGACGCGCGGACGGAAACGTATTATCAAAAACGTCCCTGCGCGGATATGGTGTACGATTGCGCGGAAATTCTCGAAGAATACTTAAAAGAAAAGGGCGTTTTATAAAAAATAAAAACTCGGCGACGTGCCGAGTTTTTTTCTTATTTACTGCTTTTAGAAACGTTGAAGTAATATTCTACGACGTCGCCGTCTTGCATTACGTATTCCTTACCTTCCGAACGAACTTTGCCTTCCGCCTTTGCCGCTGCAATCGAGCCGAGCGTCACAAGGATTTCCCAGTTGACTACGTCCGCACGGATAAAGCCTTTTTCAAAGTCGGTATGAATCTTACCTGCTGCTTGCGGTGCTTTCGTGCCTTTTACAATCGTCCAAGCTCGCGTTTCTTTTTCGCCTGCCGTCAGATAGGAAATTAAACCAAGAAGCGCGTACGACTTTTTAATCAGCTTGTCAAGACCGCTTTCGCCAAGCCCGAATTCTTCCATAAACAAAGCCTTGTCTTCCGCGTCCATTTGCGAAAGTTCTTCTTCCGTCTTCGCGCAAATCACCAACGTTTCCGCGCCTTCCGTTTTCGCGTACTGTTTTACTTTGACAACGAAGGGGAGTTCGTCTTCTACCTTGCCCATATCGTCTTCTTTGATATTGCAAGCGTAAATGACGGGTTTCATCGTAAGAAGGAAACAGTTTTTCATAAACTCTTCTTCTTCCTTCGTAATGCCGAAATTACGCGCCGGCTTTTCGCTTTCCAAGAACGAGTACAAGCGTTCTAAAAACGCGTATTCTTCCACGGCTTTTTTATCCGAGCCACCGCGCGCTTGCACTTTCACCTTGTTCATACGGTTTTGCACCGCTTCCATATCCGACATAATCAATTCCAGGTTAATCGTTTCGATGTCGGAAACGGGGTCGATTTTGTCGTCGACGTGCGTAATATTCGCGTCTTCAAAACAGCGTACGACGTGTACGATAGCGTCCACTTCGCGGATATGCGAAAGGAACTTATTTCCAAGCCCTTCGCCTTTCGACGCACCTTTTACAAGCCCGGCGATGTCAACGAATTCGATGACGGCGGGCGTTACTTTTTTACTGGAATAAAGATTTGCAAGCTTGTCCAGTCTTTCATCGGGGACGGCAACGACGCCTACGTTCGGTTCAATCGTGCAGAAGGGATAGTTCGCGCACTCTGCACCAGCGTGCGTGATAGCGTTGAATAGGGTGGAT
>JAZRDK010000065.1:0-10726 GCA_045660225.1 Candidatus Scatosoma sp. | reverse complement strand
ACTTGGAAGACGAGCTTGCCCAGTTTCAACTCGACGATTGTGTCGGTGGAAGACGGTATGCTCAAAGCCAAGAGCGCGGGTAAAACGATGCTTGTCGGCGTGTATGAAAAGAACGGCGAAGAAGTTGCGTCGATTACTTTGAAAATCAACGCGTACAAACCGCAAATCACCTTGGAAAACGAATCGAGAAAGACGTTGGAAGTGGGCGATTTGCAGGCGTTTGAAATTGAAAGCGAATTGATTGGCACGATTGTAGGCGCAACCTTCCACGGCGAAAACGTATTCTCGTCCGTCAACGGAAAAACGGTTTCTTTGAGCGCGTCGGGTATGCCCAAAGAACACGAATTGTTGGGCGAACAATACCTGCAAGTCGTTACCGACAAGGTTATCTACGACGTTCCCGTTTTGGTGTACACCTTGATTATCAATTCCGCGGAAGAATTTGACAGAATTGGAGAACTTTCCGTATATCTTAATGATAAAGGTACGTCCGCGGCTTTGCACGACGGCTACTTTATACTTGGCGACAACATCAGCTATAACAAAGGCTTTATTCCTTTCTTAAGCCAAGAACAAGTCTACATTTCCAACGGCAATAGAGTATCGTACGATTTCACGCAATTTGGTTGGAGAGCGATCTTCGACGGTTGCGGTTACAACATCGACGGGTTAGAACTTGCCTCGGGTAAAGCAGGCTCCGCCTTCGCGGAAGCACCGTTGACTGCGGAAACGGGTTTGTTCGGCGTTATTCATCGTGACGGCGTCGTGAAAAACGTTTCCTTTACCAACGCAACCGTGCACGAAAACGCAGGTTTTATTGCAAGTGGTGGCGGCGGTTTAATCGAAAACGTATACGTTGGTTATAAAAAATTCGGTATCGGCGCACCCAACTGGGCGGAAGGCGCAGGTTCTACGGCTCCCCGTATTATGGGTACGTTCTATCCGGCGCGTGCCAGTGAAACGGCAATGGTAAGAAACTGCGTGGTCGACGTTGCTACGGCAATCATCGCAGAAGACCCCAACGAAAGCACGTATACGCACTCGTCTATGCGGGTGGCAGGCGTTTCGTCGGCAATGAACGGTGTCATCGTCATTTGCCCCAACGAAAAAATGCTTGCGAATTCGGGCGCAAACTTCCTTTCGAACTCGTACGAAGCGTTTAGCAACGATATCACGGTCAACAGTGTGTTTGAAGAGTGGGACCAAGCTTTGTGGACGCGCGTCAACGGTATTCCGTTTATGAAACAATACGCGGATATCATTGACTATAACACGCCCGTTTCTATCGACGCAAGCGCAACGGCGTTCGTGGGTGTTGAAAACAAAGTCGCAACGCAGGGCGCGTACACGAAGGTTGAATTCGTGGGCGATGCAGTCGGCGCAAGCTACTACGCCGGCGTGCTTACGGTGACGGAAGCGGCGATAGGCAAGAAGTTAACTTTGAAGATTTCGACGTACTTGAACGATACGACGGACACGGTTGAAATTACCGTTAAGGGAACGACGACGCAAACGATTACGCAAGCGACCAAGACGATGGTGGACTGCGAAAGCACCGCGCTCGACATTGGGGCTGCATCGCAATACAATGGCGCGACGGCGTTGGTTTCCTACGAAGGCAAGATTCTCGGCGAAAGCAACGTCGTAGACAACAAAGTTGTGGTAGACTTGTCGGGCATTAAATCGTCCTTGTCGCGTATTACCGAGCCTACGGATTTGAAATTCAACATCATCACGGAAAAGGACGGCACGTATAACTCGTACGACCTTACGTACACCTACGTTACCAAGATGATTTCGACGGTGGAAGATATCAACAACTATCTCATCGTGAGCGCGGATGCAGGCGATTTAGAAATATCCACGCCGATTTACGGGTACTACCTGTTTGTAAACGACGTAGATTACGCAGGCGAAATGGCGGCGACTACCAAATACGGCAAAGTTATGTACGACGGCGCGTACGGTTTCCGTGGCGTGTTGGAAGGCAACGGAAAGTCGATTAAAAACTTGGTTGTCAACAACAAGAACTCGAAAGGGTTGTTCGGTCATATCGGTAAGGAAGCGGTTATCAAAAACTTGACCTTCGACAACGTCGTAGTCCCTCAAGGAAACTGGCAGGCGGTTGCATTGCTTGGCGGTACGATTAGTGGCGCGACGATTGAAAACGTAACGATAAACGTTACGGAATACAATATTCCCTGCGAACAAATCGAAGTGAAAGGCGAAAAGCATTACGTTCCCTACCGTGAAACGGGCTTGCTTGCAAGCAGATGGTTCTATAACAACACCGTTAAGAACGTAACCATCAACGCGCAAGGTCTTGAACTGGGCAGATTGTTCGGTAGACACGAAAAGGGCGGTAGCTATGAAAACTTTGTCATCAAAGCAAAGAGCTTCCGTGAAATCGCAGGCGTAGGCGACGAATGGGCGGATAAAAACGGAAACGGTAAAAACGACTACGGCGAAGACGTTATGCAAACGTCCTTGCCCGAAGGCATTACCTTCACCCCCGACGCAGACGGCGGTGTGGCTTGGTTGGATGCAAACGAAGACGGCTTAAACGACAACGTAACGCCGTACGTTTCGTAAACAACTATCCCAAAAACAAACAAATTTCAGGACTGGCAACTGCCAGTCCTGATTTTTACGTCAAAAACGCCCCAAAATCGCGCGAAATTCGTTTTTGCGAGTATTCCTACAAAAACGCGCGTCGTCGCGTTTTTGCGCCGTTTACGCGTCTTTCAGGAAATGCGAAAATTGTATGCATAATTTGGACGCTTATTTTTCGTAGGGGCGTACCAGGTACGCGTCGAACGTGAAAAAAGCCGTCTTTTGACGCGCTTTTTTTCTAAAAACTGTGTCAAAAAATGATATGCGTTAAGCAATTTATGACATTGTTTTCAAAAAATTGCTGTGATATAATCAAGACGATATCCGCTTAAACGTACGCACGTTTCCTTGTGTGCGCCTGTACAAAAAATAAATAAAAGCGTTTTTGCACAGGAATTTCTTGATATACAATATATGACGAGCAGGTTTTTGGATAACGAGAAAAATGGCCAGAAAGGATATTAATGGAAATGAAAAAATATACTTTTTGCAATATGTGCGTCAAAAAGTATGTTATAATAAAAAGACAAAATTATCTTTTGGAGGGAAAACAATGAAAAAGATGAAGAAGTTTTTATTACTTGCTTTGTCGTTGATGGCATCGGTTAGCTTAATCGGTGCTTGTGGGGGCGAAGATGCGGATTCGACGACTTCCAGCCAAGCGCCTGCATCTAGCCAGGCGCCTGCGTCTAGCGAAGACCCTGCATCCAGCCAAGCGCCTGCGTCTAGCGAAGACCCTGCGTCCAGCCAAGCGCCCGCGTCCAGCGAAGACTCCGCGTCCAGCGAAGACTCCGCGTCTAGCAGTAGTGTAGAAGATTCTTCCGTATGCGAGAGCCATACGGGTGGCACGGCGACGTGTAAGACGAAAGCGGTTTGCGAAACTTGTAACACGCCCTACGGCGAATTTGACGCGACCAACCACGAAGGCACGGAAGTAGAATACGTTGCAAACGGCGACGGTACGCACGACGAAGTGTACGCTTGCTGTGATGCGGTAAAGACGGACGACGTAGCTTGTGCAGGCGGTACGGCAACGTGTACGGATAAGGCGGTTTGTGAAACCTGCGAAGGCGAATACGGCGAACTTGACGCTGACAACCACGCGAGCACGGAAGTAGAATACGTTACAAACGGCGACGGTACGCACGACGAAGTGTACGCTTGCTGTGATGCGGTAAAGACGGACGACGTAGCTTGTGCAGGTGGTACGGCAACCTGCGCAGACAAGGCGGTTTGTGAAGTTTGCGAAGGCGAATACGGCGAAGTTGACGCAACCAACCACGTTGGGTACGAATGGAAAGCAGGCGAAGGCGAATACGCAGGCTTTGACGTGAAAGTATGCGCTTGCGGCGACGTAGAAGCGACGTTTGACGTAACCAACGAAACGATTGCGAAGGTAGAAGTCGGCGCGGAAACGCTTTTGGTTGTAGACGCCATCGACAGCAAGTTTATGGAAGGCGAAAACGGTGATGTTGTAGACGTTATTGTAAACGGCGAATCGGTAAGAGACGCTATGACCTACGACCCTGCAATCGGCGTAGTGATGCCTTTGGGCGACTTGTCGGCGACGACGGGCAGACAATCGTTCACCCTTATCGTGGCAAGCGAAGATGAATTTGAACACGAAGTAGTGGTATATATTGACGTCGTAGACGGCGTCATCACTTCGCTTGACGAATTGTTGGCATTGGCGTCTACGGATGCGACGGCACCCGCAACGGGATATTACGTTCTTGGCGCGGACATCGGCTCGGCAACCACCAAGTTGGCGTCTAATCCCCCTGAATCCTATTCGAGAATTACGTTGGATGGCAACGGACATAGCGTAACCTATGCAACCAACTACGCTTCGCGCGGTTTGCTTGGTTGCTTCAGCGGTACGGTTAAGGACGTTACGTTCAACGTATACGATTATCAAGACTCCTACGCATCCGCAGGTCTTTCGCAAAACGCGACGGGCGCAACGTTTGAAGACGTAACCTACAACGTGCTTTCTTCCACGGCGCGCGTAGATTATGGTAAAACGGGTGTTATGGTTTATGCAAACGTAGAAAGTTCCACGTTTAGAAACGTAACCATCAACACGATGGGCGTTAGCGTTGCATCCATCTTCGGCGCGAAGTTCGGCTCGGAAGCAAACGGTAAAGCAAACACGTTTGAAAACGTAACCATCTACTGCACGGAATACGCTGAACTTGCAAACACGGCGGATAGCAGAGACGAAGCGACTGCTATTCAAGAAATCGCAGGCGTTAAGGTTGTTAAACCCGTTACGTTGAACGTTGCGGCAAAAGAAATCCTTTTGACGGGCAACGATTATGCAATTAGCCTTGGCGACGACTACGCAGACGTTACCGTTACGTCGATTACGCTTGGCGCGTACGACTTCGGCACGGACCTTTCCGCACTTGCAATTTCCAACGAATTTAAGGCAGACAAGCAAAGCCACGGCGAACAGCTCGTTACCGTAAAGGGTACGACGGCTAACGGTATGGTAATTTTGAACGTTCCCGTAATCTTCGTTACGATGGAAATCAGCGACGTTGCAACCTTGCAAAGCACGCTTGAAGCAGCAAGAACGTCTATCGTCTACGGTTACTATAAACTGACGACGACGATTGGTAAAGACGCTAATGCGGAAGGCGACTACGTCAAAGCATCGTATAAGTACACTTCTGGTTGGGACAAAGCGGAAACGGCAATTGGTTTCCGTGGTACGCTTGACGGACAAAACAACGACGTATACTACGCTGGTGGCGAAGCCTGCGGTTTGTTCTATATCCTTCGCGACGCAACGATTAAGAACGTAACGCTTATCAACCGTTGGTTTAACGGCGGTGGTCAATCCGCGCTTGCATGCGGTATTTTCAACACGACGTTTGACAACGTAAAACTTGAAATTCTTCGTGGTGATGTGTCTAAGGCGACGGCGGCAACGAGCATTCTTGCAAGCGGCAGAGTAGACACGTCTACGTTTAAGAACGTAACCATTTCGTTGAATCCTGGGTACACGATGCCCGAAGCAATTTCGCTTGTTCCAACGAACTTCTACGCGGATGCAAACAGCGCGCTTGGTTGTACGTTTGAAAACTTCGTAATCGAAGGTTTCACGGTACAATACCTTGGCGTAGCAGGTGGCACGACCTACGTTATGGAAGGCCAGACGGTTGAAGGTAAGACCTGCGTAGTTGTTCCTGGCGTTAGATACGCAACGACGCAAGCGTAAAAATCCTGCCTTTTTAAGGCATAACAACAAAAAAGACGGCGAAACCTTCACGGTTTCGCCGGTTCTTTATTTCTAAAACGAAGAAAAATCGGCGTTAATTTATCATTTTTTGACATAGTTTTGACGCAAAATAAGAAGAAAACCGATTTACGTGGCGATATAATGTTGACAATAGGGGCGAAAGCGCTTAAAAAAGCGTATTTTAATAAAAATACGATTGCCAAACGATTTTGTTCGTGATATAATAAAAAGGCGACAACGATAAAAAAAGGAGCAGAAGAAATGATATCGTTATTAAGAAAACCAGATGCCGTTTACGGCGCAACGGATGCAAGTGATTTTCGTTGGGAAGAAAATTTGACCAACGACGTAAAATACGACTATGTCGTAGGCGAAAATTCGGCGAAGGTCATCGTTTACCCCAGCGGTAGCCCCGTAAAATTTTTGAAACTGCGTTTCCGCGGTAATTTGGAAAACGTGGACAAAGTTATGGGGGACCAGTGGGAACGCGTAGGCTTGAACGCGTACTTAGAATTCCGCTCGATTTTGCCTTGCAGAGTTTTGCCCTGGTTTACATACGTCATTGAAGACGGGCAAATGTCGTGTTACGGTGTAAAGACGGGCGCGGACGCGTTTGTGTTCTTCCAGGTTGACCCTGACGGTATTACGATGTTTATCAATCTTTGCAACGCCCGTAACGGTACGGATTTGCAAGAAGCGTTGGTTGCGTGCGAAGTTGTGGAAAGATTTGCCCAAAAAGGCGAAGATTATTACAAGACGGCGCAAGCGTTTGCAAAGCAGATGTGCGACAACCCCGTCCTTCCCAAAACGCCTATCTTCGGCGTCAATAATTGGTACTGGGCATACGGCAACGTTTCCTACGATATCGTTTGCGAAGAAACCGACCAACTGATGAAACTTGCCGAAGGTTGTAAAAACGCGCCGTACGAAATCATCGACGACGGTTGGCAATGGGGCAGGGACGATTTGGTAAAAAGCGAGGGCATGAATCCTGGCGGACCTTGGGAAGCGAACAGCCGTTTCCCCGATATGAAGAAGATGGTGGACGCAATCCATAAGCGCGGTGCAAAGGCAGGGCTTTGGTTTAGACCGCTTTTGACCCAGGAAGAAGTGCCGCCTGAAATGATGCTTGGCGTAGACGGTAAGGGCTCGAACATCCTTGACCCTACGCACCCTGAAGTTTTGAAGAAAGTGGAAGACACTGCGCGCAAGTTCACGAAGGACTGGGGCTTTGACTTAATCAAGCACGACTTCACGACCATCGACGTGACGGGAATTAACTGTTTGACGGGCGAAAAGTGTGACTTTGAACTGTGCACGGAAGATAGAAAATTCTACGACAACACGAAGACGCTTGCGACGATTTTGAAAACCCTGTACAAAGCCATCCAAAAGGGCGCAGGCGACGCGGAAGTCATCGCTTGCAATACCGTAAGCCATTTGACGGCAGGGATACACTCGACGTACCGTATCGGCAACGACACGAGCGGTAGATGTTTCGAGTGGACGAGAAGGGACGGCGTCAACTCGTTGATGCGTTTGCCCTTGAACAACATCTTCTACAACGACGACCCCGACTGCGCGCCTTTCACGGCGAGAGTGCCTTTCCAAGCGAACTTAGACTTCCTTGAACTTTGCGCGTTGACGGGTATGACGACCTTGGCGTCGATTAAGCCCGGTTTGTTGACGGAAGAACAGATGAAGAAAGTAAACGCCGTATTCCGTATGGCGGACGAAAACAAAGGGGATTTTGGTATCGCGAACTTTGACAAAAATTCCTGTCCTGAAAAATTCGTTTCCGCGGACGGCAAGACGGAAAAGAGATTTAACTGGAACGAAGTATACGACGGCTCGCGTATGGCGTTGACGTGGTTCGATTGATGGGTGTGAGATGACAGAACAATTAAAAAAATACGTTTCCTTGGTAAAAGAATACTCGGAAAGCGCGTACAAAAAATGTTTTAGGACGGCGATGGGGAAACTCAACCACCCCTTCCTTGTTCCCGGCGCGTCGTATTCGTACCAACTTTGGGATTGGGATAGCTGGCTAACGGACGTTGCTTTGCAAGAGATTGCACAAGGCGAAGACATCAGCGCGGAACAAAAAGGTTGCATTTTGAACTTCCTTGAACACGCGGACGAGGACGGCAGAATTCCTATCAACATTAAGGCGCTGGAAGACAGTATCTTCGACTTACAGCCCGGCTCGGAAGTGAATATCCACAAACCCTGCCTTGCGCAACACGCGTTGTTCGTCGTGGAAAACAACGGCGACGACGCAAGCTGGTTGAAAGACAAATTCCACGTCTTGGAAAAGTTTAACGAGTGGTATCAGAAAAACGCCTACCACGAAGAAAGCGGACTGTACGTTTGGATAAACGACTTTGCCATCGGCATCGACAACGACCCTTGCGTATTCTATCGTCCAGACAAGAGTACGGCGGCGATTTTCTTAAACTCGTTGATGTACAACGAACTGCTTGCCATGGAAAAGCTTTGCGAAAAGCTTGGGTTGGACGGCGAGAAATACGCAAAACGCGCGCAAGCGCTTGCGCAGGCGATTCAGTCGGAGTGCTGGGACGAACGCGACGGGTTTTATTACAGCGCGGACGTAACCCTTCTTCCCATCGACCCCAACGCTTGGTTGCACCAAGGACATAGACGGCATTGGAAAACGATGCCGATGCGTATCGGGGTGTGGAGTGGTTTCCTTCCCATGTGGCTTGGGATTGCAACGAAGGAACAAGCCCAGCGTATCGTGGACGAGCATTACCGCAACGAAAAGACGTTCAACGCCCCCTACGGGATTCGCAGTCTTTCTAAGGCGGAAACGCGCATGTACTCGATAAGAAAAACGGGCAACCCGTCCTGCTGGCTGGGTCCGATTTGGGGCAACGCCAACTGGTTCGTCTTCCAAGGACTGCTCAAATACGGCTACGTAGACGAAGCGAGAGAGCTGGCGGAAAAGACGGTTACGTTGTTTGGACGCGACGTGCAACAAAACGGTGAATTCCACGAATATTACGACCCCGAAACGGGCGTAGGCGTCAACAACAAAGGTTTCCAAAGTTGGAATTTCTTGGTTTACAATATGGCAAACTGGTTATTGGAAAACGAGGAAAAGCAATAAAAAGGCGAAAAAGGATATAAAAGGAAATGAAAAAATATACTTTTTGCAATACACTCGTCGAAAAGTATGTTAAAATATAAAAGGCAAATTTAAATGAAAAAGGAGATACTATGATGAACAAATTCAAAAAAATGTTAGCAATCGGTTTGTCTGCCTTGATGCTCACCGGGACGATGAGCGCATTTGCAGGTTGTGGCGATGGCGACACTGATGGTGCCGGTGGTGATTCTTCTTACACCGAAGAAATCGACACCTTAAAAACGCAGTTGTACGTAAGAAACTACAGAGGTGGTTTCGGTAACAAGTGGTTGTATACGGCAAAAGCAAAGTTGGAGGCGCAGTATGAAGGTCAGTCTTTGGAAGAAGGCAAAACGGGCGTACAAGTCATGATTGAAGACATCAAGGAAACCCCCAACATCGCAAGTATCCCCACCGACATTTACGAGGTATATTTTGCGGAAGCTTTGAACTACCTTCAGTTGGTTAAGCAGGGCGTTCTTGAAGACATTTCCGACGTCGTAACGGGTACGAACCCCTTGGAAACGAACAAGACCATTGAATCTAAGTTGACCAAGGAACAAAAGGCATACTACGGTTATCCCGAAGCGGACGGCACGCACTACTACGCGCTTCCGCACTACGTATCCGCGCTTGGTATCATCTACGATATCGACCGTTTCAACGAAAAGGGCTACTACTTTGCGAAGGGCTATGAAAACGAAACGGAACTTGCAAACAAGTTCATTATCGACGACTCGGATAAGAAGAGCGCAGGCCCTGACGGCACGGAAGGTACGGACGACGACGGTTTGCCCGCAACCTACGAAGATTTCTGGGACCTTTGCCAGTTCATTTTGGACAGCGGTGACACGCCTATCAACTGGGGTGCAAAATCGGCAAACTATTACTTGGCGACCTTGATGTATCAGATGATGGCAAACTATCAAGGTAAAGACCAGTTTATGTTGAACTCGACCTTCGACGGCACGATGAACGATTTGGTGAAATTCTCCAACGGCGAAATCGTGTACAACAGCGACGGTACGATTGCAACGGAAAGCGTAAAACTTGACCCTGCAACGGAAAACGGTTATGAAACGTACAGACACGTCAGCTATTACTACGGTTTGGATTTCATGCACAAGCTTGTAGACAACACGTCGAAGTTCGGCGTTGCAGGTAAGACGGACAACACGTCTTACACCGCGTTTGACGCACAAGACGACTTCGTATTGTCCAGACACATCGGCAAACGTCAAACGATGCTTATCGACGGTACGTGGTGGGATAGCGAATCTACGGGCGCGTTTGAAGAAGCCATTACCTACTACGGCGATAAAGCGAAGAAGGAAAACTGTAACTACGGTTGGTTGCCTTTACCTCAAGCAACGAGAGCGCAAGTAGCAAAGAAGATTAAGCCTACGATGATTAACTCGGCTGACTCGCTCTGCTTTATCAAGAAAGGTCTTCCCCAGTGGAAACTGGACCTTGCAAAAGATTTCGTTAGAATTTTGCATACGGACGAATCGCTTGTAGACTTCACGATTAAGACCAACGCGTTTAAGGATTTCCAATACGAAATTCCCGAATCGACGGTTGCGACCTTGTCGCCTTTTGGTAAGATGCTTCATGCAAACCTTAAAAAGTACGACGTATTCAATGTCAACAACGCAAACGACCAGTACTACAAGACGACCTACCTTATCGCGTTGTCCAACAGATTCGCAATCAGCGAC
>JAZRDK010000064.1:0-7469 GCA_045660225.1 Candidatus Scatosoma sp. | reverse complement strand
CTTTCGTTTTATTTTAGTAACTGCATATATTGTTCCAGCAAAGCTTTTTGCTTTTCAGACATTGCACGGTAATTTTCCAACAACCTATTTTCGTCAGGCGTTAAATCCAGCGTGCTATTGACCTTGTGGATTTGCAAACTTTGATATTCATCATTTAATCCCAACAAATAATCCGCCGTCACATCAAAAAATTTTGCCATCGCAATAACATATTGCGTATCGGGTATTCTTTTACCGTTTTCCCACAGCGAAATACTATCCTGGGTAACCCCTAAGATATTCGCGAGCTTATTTTGTGTACACCCTATTTCTTTCCGCAAGTCTTTAATAATTTTCCCTATCATATCCATACTTACATTTTACTACAAATTGTCGTAAAATACTTGACAAATTGTTTTTTGTCGTATACAATATGAATACGACGAATTGTCGTGAATATTTTAGAGATACTTATTAAGGAGAATTACAAATGATGAAAAGGCTTATTTCACTACTCCTCTCAATAACCCTATTGTTTGTTTTTGTCGGCTGTGAAGAAGAGTCTGTTTGCACCAACCACACTTTTGGCGCTTGGTCTACAACAACACAGGCAACCTGTGCTACCGACGGTAAACAGGAGCGTACTTGCCCAACTTGCGGGAAGAAAGAAACGCAAAACACCCCTAAATCTTCTCAACATACTTTTAATAAGTGGACAATAAGCACGCCGTCAACCTGCAAAACTGCTGGCGTAGAATCAAGAAGCTGTTCGGTTTGCGGTCTTGTAGAAACGCAAAGCACACCCGTAAGCACTAGCCATAGTATCGTTAGTGGAAAATGTACCGTTTGTGCAAAAATAACGAACGCTTACGACGCTTTCGTGGCTTACGTACGGCAAAACGGTGATTACGACGATGATAACTACAGTTTACTTTTAGGCGTATATACTTCTAATGAAACCATATATTCTCGCGCTGCCTACTACTATCCCAACGAAGGAAAACTTTCCATCACTATATTATACGATAGCGATTATTACTTAAGCATCACTATAAATAAGAACAGTAGTATTTATAGCTACGGGATGCTTGCAGATGACATGTATATGACCGGTTCGTTTTATCCTAGTACCTTTTCTAAGAGTACAAATAAATTGTCTTATTCCTATACAGACATAGTCTACGCATCACTAAAGGCAAGCTGTCAAGAGTTAGCTGCGTCGTTAGCTAAATTACTTTTAGCAGGCTTGAACGATGACATTGAAGATAGCGGTATCACGGCTTATATGTTAGGATTTTTAAATTACTAACAAATAACAATCCCCCTGAGATATGCTTCAGGGGGATTGTTATTATTTTATTAAATCTTTAATAACTTCGCCTGCGATTATCAAACCCATCACGGATGGAACGAAGGCGACACTACCAGGAATTGCCTTCCCTGTTTCCTTATCCGTTAGCGTGCTTTCCTTTGCCGTTTCCTTGGAATAGACGACCTTTACGTGCTCGATTCCGCGTTTTTTGAGTTCCCTTCGCATGACGCGCGCCAAGGGGCAAACGCTGGTTTTGGAAATATCCGCCACTTCAAACGCCGTCGCGTCCAACTTATTGCCTGCGCCCATTGCGGAAATGACGGGCGTTTGACACGCCGTTGCCCTTTCGATAATGGAAATTTTGCCCGACACCGTGTCGATGGCGTCCACCACGTAATCATATACGCAAAAGTCAAACTTATCCGCCGTTTCAGGCAGGTAGAATACGTTGTGCGTGCGTACGACAGCGTTTGGATTGATGTCCAAAATTCTGTCCCTAATGACGTCCGTTTTCCATTTTCCGACGGTGGATTGCAACGCGATAATTTGCCTGTTGATATTCGACAAGGAAACCTTGTCGTTGTCGATGACGTCGATTTGACCGACACCGCTTCTTGCAAGCGCCTCGACAACAAAACCGCCTACTCCGCCAACACCAAACACGGCAACGCGCGCGTTTTTCAGTTTTTCTACGCCGTCTTGACCAAGCAAGACTTCCGTCCTTGAAAGGTACATAGCCTTCTCCTTTTTAATTCAACGCGTACACGGTACGCCCGTTTAGTCTTTCCAAGCCGTAGGCATCGTCCGATTTTTCTTAAACCAGTCGGTGTCTTTGAACAACGTCGTGTTGTTAGAACAACGCATCGAAATTGCGCCACCTATCGACGTTAAGACGACGTCGCCGTTCATCGACGTAAAGCCGTCGTCGTTATCCGCAACGACGCTGGTAACGTACACCCTGTCCGTATAGGGAGCAATTCTATCAACAAACGCCTGCGACGGGAACATATTCGCAACGTTGTCCGTATATTCGTCGCTACCACAGCAACAGCACACGCATACGATTTCGGGGTCGATTTTCGCAAGCAATTCCGCCGTGTTGGACGTCGGACTGCCGTGGTGCGCGCCCTTAAAGAGCACGCATTTTTGAAGGTCGTTGCTTTTTACAAGCGACGCTTCGCCGTCCTTTTCTAAATCGCCCGTGAACAGGTATCTGTTTTCGCCTTCCACGATTTGCAAACAAACGGAATAATCGTTTTCGTCGTCCGTTTCCGTTTCGTAGAATTTTTGGTATAGAATTTCCATCGTAACGTTTGTGCCAAGCGTGAAAGTACGCGACGCGCCGTTTTTGCCCATCCAACAATCGAGTGCGGTGTAATGTTTTGCGCCTGCCTGCACTTCCGCATCGCGCAAGCTTTCGTAATCTTCCCTAATCTTCGACGTGGCGTTGGTAAGCGGATAGTCGATAATCGTTTCGCAAACGAAACTTTCGAAAATACCGTCCGCACTACTCGTACCCACGAAACCTGCGATATGGTCTTGGTGGGCGTGCGTAGCAACAACGTATTCTAACGTGCCGTCCGTGCAAAATTGCGAAACGTACGGCACAAGCGTCGCCGCCGAGCCCTTGCGTGAGCCTGCGTCGATTAAAACTTCCGTATTCCCGACCTTAATTAGCGTACAATCGCCCGTATATTCGTTGCCAAGTTCCGGGAAATGGATACTCATATCCGCGGAGCGAATCGTCGTAATCGTTTCCGCGTCAAACGCGCCGGCTTGACTGCCAACTTCTATCGACGTTTCCTGCGACGAGCTTTCGCCTTCGCCTAACAGGCTGTCGACAAAACCTTCAAAATCGCAAGCGGAAAACGAGCCAAGACAAAACGTCGTCGACAAGAGCGCACAAACGACCTTAAAAAATTTTTTCATACTTTCACCTTTTTATATGGAAACGGAAAAATTGCCTTCGCGTTTTTCCGCCAAATCTTCGCCTTCCTTTACCAGCGCAAACCCGTCACAGCCTTCGTCCAACAGTTCTTCAAGCGCGTCGAAAACGTCGTTGGATATCCCGACTTCGTCGAAGTTTCTAAGGGCGCGTTTTATCAGTTTGCCCTGCTTTTCCGCAAACCAAAAACCGCCTAAAACAAAGCCTTCCATCACAATCGCGGAATTGACGAGTTGCTGGGTTTTTGCGTTTTGTTTTCTCGTTTTTACCGCGGTTTCAACCTGGACGGCGTACCTATCGCCGTCGTCAAAGGACGCAAATTTCGTCCATTTTTCGCCCGTCAAGGCGTATAAATTGTACATAATCCCCCCGTTTGAAAAAACTGCCGTCGTTAAAAGACGGCAGTTTTCTTGCGTTTGTTCGTTTCTTCCTAAAATTTCGAATTACATGGATTCGTGAATCGTTCTGGAAATAACGTCGTCCTGCTGTTCCTTCGTGAGTTTAATGAAGTTTACTGCGTAACCGGAAACACGAATCGTCAGCTGGGGATATTTTTCGGGGTGTGCCTGCGCGTCCAAAAGCGTTTCGCGGTTGAACACGTTTACGTTAAGGTGGTAACCGCCGTCTGCGACGTAGGTATCCAACATTTGTACTAAGTTATCTACTCTGTTCGACATAATCATTATCTCCTTTTTATTATTTTATCCGTATCGCCTTGCGTTTTGTGACTTCATACAAAACGCAGGGCGTTATAGGTTGTATTAGTCGTCGTCTCTACCAAGGGACGCCGGCGTAATCGAGAAGGTGTTGGAAATACCGTCTCTCGAATATTCGTAAGGCAATTTTGCAACCGATTCAAGCGATGCCAAAGCACCGTTGGAATCTCTGCCGTGCATGGGGTTAGCACCGGGAGCAAGAGGCGTACCGCCACGTCTGCCGTCGGGCGTGTTACCCGTCTTCTTACCGTATACGACGTTGGACGTAATCGTAAGAATCGACGTCGTGGGAACGCTTTCACGGTAGGTATAATGGCTCTTAACCTTCTTCATGAACGTCTTGACAATCCATACGGCGATGTCGTCGACTCTGTCGTCGTTGTTACCGTACATAGGATATTCGCCTTCAATCTTATAATCTACGACGATGCCTTCTTCGTTGCGGATGGGGTAAACTTTCGCGTATTTGATTGCGGAAAGCGAGTCAGCCGCACAGGAAAGACCTGCAATACCCGTTGCGAAGAAACGGCGCACTTTCGTGTCGTGCAACGCCATTTCAAGCGATTCGTAGCAGTACTTGTCGTGCATATAATGGATAAGGTTAAGCGTGTTGACGTAAAGGTCAGCAAGCCACGTCATCATATTTTCGAACTTCTTGCAAACTTCGTCGTAGTTCAAAGGACCGTCGCCGTAGATGGGAAGGAATTCGGGGGAAACCTGCATAGGCTTGCCCGTAACCTTGTCCTTCATAAGCTCGTCCTTACCGCCGTTGATTGCGTAAAGAAGACATTTTGCAAGGTTTGCTCTTGCGCCGAAGAACTGCATATCTTTACCGACTTTCATACAGCTTACGCAACAAGCGATTGCGTAGTCGTCGCCCATTTCAGGACGCATCAAGTCGTCGCTTTCGTACTGAATCGAAGACGTCTTAATGGAGAGCTCTGCGCAGAACTTCTTGAAGTTAGCGGGCAATCTCTTCGACCAAAGAACGGTAAGGTTGGGTTCGGGTGCAGGGCCAAGGTTGTTGAGCGTGTGAAGAACACGGAACGCCGTCTTGGTAACGAGCGACCTGCCGTCTACGCCCATACCGCCGATTGCTTCGGTAACCCAGGTAGGGTCACCCGAGAACAAGTCGTTGTATTCCTTCGTTCTCATAAACTTCACGATACGAAGTTTCATAATGAAGTGGTCGATAAATTCTTGCGCTTCCGTTTCCGTGATAACGCCGTTTTTAAGGTCACGTTCGATATAAACGTCAAGGAAGGTCGTGTTTCTACCGATGGACATAGCCGCACCGTTTTGGTCTTTAACCGCCGCAAGGTAAGCAAAGTACAAAGCCTGGATTGCTTGCTGAGCCGTTTCAGCGGGCTTGGAAATGTCGCAACCATAGATTTGAGCCATCGCCTTAAGCGCCTTCAAAGCCTTCACTTGGTCTGCGATTTCTTCACGGTCTCTTACCTTTTCGGGCGTCATATCGCCGTTGATAGCAAGCTTGTCTTCTTCCTTCTTTCTAATAAGGTAATCAACACCGTAAAGCGCAACTCTACGATAGTCGCCGATGATACGACCACGGCCGTACGCGTCGGGAAGACCCGTCAAGATGTGCGCAGAACGAGCCGCTCTCATTTCAGGCGTATACGCATCCAACACGCCTTCGTTGTGCGTCTTACGATATTTCGTGAAAATTTCTTTTACGTTTTCATCAAGTTTATAACCGTACATTTCAAGCGCGCTTTCGGACATACGGATACCGCCGAAGGGCTGAAGCGAACGCTTAAAAGGAGCGTCCGTCTGTACGCCGACGATTTTTTCAAGGTCCTTATCAAGGTAGCCTGCACCGTGCGAAGTAAGCGTAGAAACTACGGACGTATCCGCGTCCAAAACGCCACCTGCTTCACGTTCTTTCTTCGACAAATCACAAACGATGTCCCAAAGCTTTTTCGTTGCATCCGTTGCGGGCGCAAGGAACGTTGCGTCGCCTTCATACGGCGTGTAGTTGCACTGAATAAAGTCGCGTACGTCTACTTCGTCGTTGCACCATTTACCGGGAACGAATCCTTCCCAACCTTTGTATTGCATCATATTTCATAACTCCTATAAATATATTTCTTTGTTTATTTATCCACAGTTCCGCCCGTTTTCAAACGGAAACTTGCTTTCGTATTTACGCTTTGCTTTTTTTATGCTCCTCGATTTTTGCGTCCATCCACAACTCTAAAATCTCTTCCGGTTGAAACCCGGCACATCTTGCAAAAATTTCGCCGTCGTCTAAAAGCAAAATCGTGGGCACTTTTTCCACTTCCCATTTCTCCATCAAAGGCATCGTCGAATAATCCGCCTCAACGTGCACCAAACGGACGTCGCCCCTTGCATCGCAAAGCTCTCTTAAAATGGGCATCAGCGTCAAACAATTTGCACAGGATTCGCCACTAACTTCTACACAGCAAAGCCCTTTTAATTGTTCTTTGTAATTCGTTTCGTTCATTTATCTATTCTCACAAAGTATTCGTTTTGCGTTTTGCACTCGCTCCTTCGTCGGCGGTAAAACGCCTTGCAAAGGATAGGTCAAACCTAATTTTTCGTATTTGACTTCGCCCATCGTGTGATAGGGCAAGACTTCCACTTTTTCCACCGACGCTAAGCCGTCGATAAACGCGCGCGTTCGTCTAAGACTTTCGTCCGCGTCCGTAAGCCCAGGCACGAGCACTTGACGAATCCAAGTCGGCTTATTATGTTCGCTTAAAAATTTCGCAAACGCAAGCGTACGCGCGTTGCCTTGTCCCGTCAACGTCTTGCACGCGTCGTCGTCAATGTGCTTGATATCGAGAAGGAATAAGTCCGCCACTTTCAAAAGTTCTTCGTGTTTTTCGACGACGTCTTTCGACGAAGGATTGAACGTGATACCCGACGTGTCGACGCAGGTATGTACCCCCTTCTCTTTCAGCGCCTTGAAAAGCGCGATTACGAAATCGATTTGCAAAAGCGGTTCGCCACCAGTAACGGTTACGCCACCCTTGTCGCCGAAATAGTTTTTGTATTTGAGCGCGCGAGCAACGACTTCGTCGACCGTGTACTGCGTACCGCCGTCGCCCGACCACGTGTCGGGGTTGTGGCAATATTGACAGCGCAAAGGACAACCTTGCAAGAAAACGACGAAACGGATACCCGGACCATCCACCGTACCGAAAGATTCAAATGAGTGGATTCGACCCGTCATACGCCCCCCGTTTTGAGTTTTCAAAAGGGCGCAGTACGCCCCTATTAACTCACGGTCTTATTATAGCACCGATATTCTATATTTGTCAAGCCTTTCTAAAAAATTTTTTGCGCTTTTTATCATTAATGATAAAGCAATGTTTACCAACACGATTTGACAATAAAAAACCCGCCCTTGCAAGGCGGTTTTATTATTAAGATTTGAACACGAAAAGTTTTCTGCCAACGTAGTTCCAAACCAGGACGATGCAGGTCATAATCACTTTCGCAAGCCATTTTGCCCAAGTCGTACCCAAGATTT
>JAZRDK010000063.1:0-15882 GCA_045660225.1 Candidatus Scatosoma sp. | reverse complement strand
TCTATACGGCGAATCTTGCGTTTCCGTTTCTCTTTCCGTGAAGGTTTCTTCTACGGTTTCTACGATTTCTTCCCTTTCTTCAAACACGGGCGCAGGCATAACCGGCTCTACGGGTGTCATCGGCTCGACAGGGGTGACGGGTTGCACGTACGATTGCTCAGACAAAATTTTCGTCGGCGTAACCGCGTCCTGTCTTTCGTTGATTTCCTTTTCGTACGCGGACGTATAGGAAGGCGTATAACTGTTTTCTACGCCCAACGTAGAAGGCTTTTGGTTGACTTTCGCGTTGGGGTCGAACAACAAGTTCTTTTTATAATTTTCCGCAGGCGTACCGCCGAACAAGAACGCCCTACTGCGTTCGTACGAGTTTTTCACGTCTTCGTCGGGGTAATGCGTATGCGTTGCGCCGAAAGGCGAATACGTTTCCGTCGTCTTTTTCGCGTTTTCGTCTTCCGTAAGGCTGACGCCTGGACGTTGCTGAATAATAGGCTCGCCCGTGTACGGGGAAGATTGTTCTCTTCTCGGATACGCCGTTGCCATAGGAATTGCCTGTGCAACGGGAATATCGGCAGGCATATCCGTACGCGGTACGTCTTGTGTTTCGTCTTCTTCTTTTTTAGCGGTGGGTTGCGCCGTTTCGGGTTTGCGAACGGGGAATTCGATTTTCTTCTTTTTGGACGTCGCACACAAGTACGCACAAAAAATCGCCAACAAACTGAAGACGACGATTGCGCCTACACCCGATAAAACGACACGAACGCCCAACACGATAAGTCCGCCAAACCAACCCGCAGGCGCAGTTTTAGGGAACTGTTCGCCCGAATAAAAACAAGCGGAAAGATAGCCTTCGTTTTGCCAGGAGTACGTGGTTGCCGTATGGATAACGAGCGACGTAAAAATTACGGCGCAAGCAAGCAAGAACCCGATGCGTCTATTTTTTACGAAACGCTTACCGATTAAGCCGGTTGCAGAAAGGTAAAACGTGCCCAAACAAATAGGGTAAGCAAGGTAGCCAAAAAGCCCTGTCAAGAAAGAGTGCACGGCAAGCCCCACACCCCCGAACACGAAGGCGCGCGTACAAAGAATAATAAACGCCAACAAGGAAAACATTGCGACGGTAGCGCAAACGCTTTCCTTGGTTACGAGCGTTGACTCGCTTTTATTTTGTTTCTTCTCTTTCTTACCCAAACCAAATTACCCCCTGCGAAATTAAGCAATTTATAATATTTTTAATATTATAACATTTATTTTAGCAATTATCAATAGTTTGAAGAAAAAAAAACGGGCAAAAAGCGAGTTTTTTGCATTTCTCGCCCTTGCCCTTTTTTATTATTTCTCGTATTCTCGCAAAAGATATTGCGCCAAATAGTAAACGTCGCCTGCACCTAAAAACAAAACGACGTCGCCTTCCTTTACCGTTTTCGTGAGCCAGGTGCGGAGCATGAACACGTTTTCAGAGTACAAGCAACCGCCAACCGCGCCTGCCAAGCGTCTTGCGCTCCCTTCTTCGTCGTACTTCTCGCGCGCAGGATAAGTTTTGTAAATCATCAAGTTTTCCACGTCCTTTAACACGTCCACAAATTCGCGAAGAAGGAGTTTCGTCCTGGAATAAGTATGCGGTTGGAAAACGACGTACAACGCACCCCTGCATATCCCCTTCGCCGTCGCAAGCGTGGATGCAATTTCTCTTGGGTGGTGCGCGTAATCGCAAATAAAACTTGCGCCGTGATAGACGCCGATTTTCTCAAAACGACGCTTTACCGCCGTAAACGTTTGCAACCCTTTTACGATTTCCTTTTCGTGAAACCCAAGCGAACGCATCGCCGAAAACGTCGCCAAAGCGTTGTAGACGTTACATTTGCCGATGGCGTTTAATTTTACACGGCAAAGCCGTTTTCCGTACTCTTCTACGGTAAAGGAATATCGCTCGTTGACGGCGCGAAGGTCGATTGCCCGATAATCGCAAAAAGGCGTATCTATCCCAAAGTTTGGAAAATCGCCTATTTTTGCACAGCGCGCGTCGTCGGCACACACAAACGCCGTTTTCGCACCCTTGCAATAACGCGAAAAACACTCGATAAGCTCCGTTTCGTCACGGTAGCACTCCATATGGTCTAAATCCACGTTGAGAAGAAGGGCAACGTCCGCACGAAGATGTAAAAGATTTTTCTTGTATTCGCAAGCCTCGCTAAGGAAATAGTCTTCGCCTGTGGAAACAAAGTTTCCAAACGCCAAATCTTCGCCCCCGATGTGCGCGGTAAACCCTACACCCGACGCGCGTAGAACGTGCGCGCACATAGACGTACACGTCGTCTTGCCGTGGCTTCCCGCAACGCAAACAACGTTTGGAAATTCCTGCGTAATCATGCCCAGTAATTCCGCGCGCGAATACACGGTTTTACCAAGTCGCACCGCCTCCATCCTTTCTTCGTGACGGCAAGCCACCGCGTCCGTGTATACGACGACGTCCGCGTTTTGCAATTCCGCCCTTGTACGCTCTGCACCCAAATACACCTTCACGCCGTAAAACGCAAGCGCTTCCGTTTCTTCGTTTTTCACAGCGTCGCTCCCCGATACGTTATAACCGCATACGGACAAAAATTTTGCAAGCGCGCTCATACTAATTCCACCGATACCGATAAAGTACACCGATTTACAGTTTTTTAATCCTTTTAACCGCATACACTATGTTTACGCCAAACCCAAGCCTTTTATGACAATTTCAAAATTTTATTAATTTTTTTAACATTTCCCCGTCTTTTTAGTTGCGTTCCCTAGTAAATCGTGCTATAATAATTAAAAATATCGATTGAACGATTTTGTTTAATATATTTTTTCGATAAAGTTTATCCTATTATCTGATTTATTCTTCCTCGAAAGAGCATCTGCGCCCCCGCAGGTGCTCTTTCTCCGTCAAAAAACCGCCTGCCGAATTGTTCGGTAGGCGGTTTTGATTTTTAGTCATCCGATTTCTTTCTCATGAAGAAATCTACGAATTTCGGACGATGTTTTCTGTCCGGTTTGGTTTCTTGCACGTCGGGAATCGGGTCGTCCGGTTCAAACGGAGCGTTGTTTGCAACAGGTTCGGCATACGGTTGCGTAACCGGCTCTGTATTGCCGTCCACAACGCCACTTTCGTCCACGCGCGCAGGCGAGACGTTGTACACGCCGTCCAGCCTTCTTGCCAACATAGACGCCTGTCTAAACGCCGAGTTTTGCGTTTCGAAACCAAACCCGTTTTTCGCCGCGCTAAACCCCGTTGCGATGATGACGACTTCGACTTCGTCGGACATATGCTCGTCAATGCATGCGCCGAAGATGACGTTTGCCGAATAATCAATGACGCCCCTTACAAGGTCTGCCGCGATGCTGACTTCTTCCAAAGACAAGTCTTTACCACCGATAACGTTGAGAATTACCGAGCTTGCGCCTTCAATCGTCGTGTTAAGCAAAGGACTGCCCACGGCACAACGAACGGCGTCGTAGATACGTTTTTCGCCCTTTGCAACGCCGATACCCATATGCGCGAGTCCGCGTCCTTTCAACGTCGTTTTTACGTCCGCAAAGTCAAGGTTGATAAGCGAAGGTTTAACGATGAGCTCCGCAATACCGCGAATACCTTGACGAAGGACTTCGTCCGCAACCTTCAACGCTTCTGCAAAGGACGTGCCTTTGGGTACGACTTGGCGGATTTTGTCGTTGGGAATCGTGATAATCGAATCGACGTGTTTTTTCAGTTCTTCCACGCCCACCAACGCGTTGTCCATCCTGCGCTTTGCCTCAAAGCTAAACGGCAAAGTGATGACGGCAACCGTCAAGATTTTCATTTCCTTCGCGATTTTTGCGACGACGGGTGCTGCGCCCGTACCCGTACCACCGCCCATGCCAGCCGTGATAAACAGCAAGTCGGTGTCTTTAAGCGCTTCTTGGATTTGTTCTCTATTTTCTTCAGCGGCAGCCTTACCTATCGTGGGGTCAGCGCCTGCGCCCAAACCTTTCGTCAATTCGACGCCGATTTGGATACGATTGCGCGAACGCGAACGAGCAAGCGCCTGGTTGTCGGTGTTTACGACGACGTATTCTGCGCTTTCTAAGCCCGATTCAATCAATCTATCAACCGCGTTGTTACCAGCGCCACCTACACCGACGACCTTGATTTTCGCAACGCCCGAAAGGTTGTTTACGCTGGGTTCTCCCGAGGGAAATCCCGAACTCGAACCGAATCCGCCGTAACTGTTACCGCCAAAATAGTCCATCATTTGTTCTCTCCTTTATGACCGTTAAAAATTCTATGGAAAAATCCCCTTTTCTTCTTATCGGACGTTGACGTTGCAAGCAACGCCATACGCGACGAGAAGTAAGGCTTATCGTAATAGGGCAAATCGGGACAAACCACCGTCGTCAAACGATTTAACCTGGATGCGATATGTTCTGCAATCCCCTTGATTACACCCACGCCTTCGCCCGTTACGTTAATCGGGTTGACGGTCAAGCCCGTCGACGCGTTATCCTTGTAATATTTATTCAGTACGTTTTCAACGCCTTCACAGGCAACGTCCAGCGCGCATTTAATCACGTCGTTGATATGTTCGATGGTGGAAATTTCTTCACCGCGTTCCGTCCTAAACGGCTCGTCCTTGCTCACAGCGCCACCCGAAATATTCGAGCCGTACAAGATTTCTTCCGCCAACTCGTACTCGATACCCAAATCCTGCATAAGCGCAACGACGACTGTACCGATACCGCAGTTGAACGATTCTTCGCGGACGATACCGTTGCCGTAAACGACGGAAATCGTCGTCGTCAAGAACCCTACGTCCAACAAAAACGCATAGCCTTCGCGTTTCTTTTCGGGGATAAGATAGGTAAGCTGAGCAAGCGACGACGGGATGAAATGTACCTTGGAAAACCCAAGATTCCCCAAAAGCCCCGTCAAGGTTTCGTAAAACTCATCCGAAACGAAGTAATAACACAACGCGCCTTTAAGAAGGGTAGACGAAACACCCAAAAGTGATTCCGCGGAAAAGCATTTGCGGTTGTCCCCCAACGAGAAATACATTGCCGAGCGACGGATACAGCGTCCGCTTTCCATCAGCTCGTTTAATCCGCTTTCATATAGCGCGTCGATGTCCTGCATTGTAATTTTGCGTTTTTTGGAGAAGGAAATCGTATGCCCTTTCGTCCGCAAACCAACGAACGGAGCAGGCACGCCTACGTACACTTCTTGCAACGCACCGCCGTGGTTTTGGCGCACGGACGTAACGGACGTAGCAACCGCCTTTCTAAACGACGCGATATCAAAAAAACCATCCACCAGAAAACCTTCGTGGTTTTCGCTGTGGCTGTCGTTAAAAATAAACGTACCGTTGACCCCTTTCGTGCCGAGCGAAAAGGAAACTTCGTTTGACCTTACGTCTAAAATTGCAACGCTTTCGTATTTCATAACCTAACTCTCTTACGTAGTTCTATCGCTTACAGTGCGTACTTTTAATTATTATACACTATTTACAGGTAGATGTCAATATTTGAACGAAAAAAAGGCATGAAAAAAACACGCCGAACGCGTGTTTTTCTTCGTTATACTTGAAATTCGTCCGTTTCGGAATAGGAAACGACGAGTTGCCCTTCCGCCTCAGAAACAAGCAACCTACCCGTCAGTTTTTGCCCGTCGGACAATGCCAGGTATTCGTCTATTGCCTTTTTCACCTTCTCGTCCGTCGCTTGCGAAACGTTGCCAACGTACACCTTTACGCCTTCGCGCATCGACAAACAAACGATGGTTTCCGGCGTGCCGTTGATAAGGCGTAACGAAAGCACGTTTTTACGCACTCCGCCCAAAATTTCGTCTGCGGTTTTAAGCACGGACAACGCCGTAG
Organism: Candidatus Scatosoma sp.; assembly: GCA_045660225.1. Taxonomy (GTDB): domain Bacteria; phylum Bacillota; class Clostridia; order Christensenellales; family Borkfalkiaceae; genus Scatosoma. The sequence goes on along the minus strand of JAZRDK010000063.1, from coordinate 10,006 downwards.
AAAACGCGTCGTCGCCCACCAGCGTACCGTTTTCAACACCCGTAAACGCAAAACCTTCCAAAAGCAAGTTCGGCTGACCGTCCAGGCGATTTTCGCTACTTGTTTTCGTTGTCAATACGTCGCCTGTTTGGTTGAGTATATAATATTCGTCGCCATTTTTAACGGCGTACGCTTCCTTTTCTTCCGTGACTTTTACCAAAATACCGTTGGGATAATCTTTTTCTACGGACGTAACGCTTAAATACGGGAATTCCGATTTCCAAGCCTTGATTTCTTCCACGTCGACAAACAACGAATTTTTCGTCAAATACGTTTCTCTTATCTTCTTTTCAAGCGCCTTCGATTCCGTCTTTGCAAGCTCGGAAACCGTAGTCGTTTCTACCGTTACCCTATCCACGCGGAAAACAGTCGAAACGCCCAACACGACGGCGCAGAGAAACACCACGAACGTTAAAGAAATTATCACAAGTTTTTTTCGCATTTTTCTTCCTTTGCAACCGTCCTTTATTTTAGATACGAACCCTTCTTATATGCGCGCCGAGCGTACGAAGTTTGCCTTCAAAATCGGCGTAACCCCTATCGACGTGCGACAAATCCATCACTACGCTTTGCCCTTCCGCTTTTAAGCCGGCGACAACAAGCGCCGCCCCTCCACGCAAATCACCTGCGGTTACGGGCGCGCCGTGTAAACGTTCTACACCGCGCACCAACGCCGTCCTACCGCGTACAATGACGTCCGCGCCCATGCGCTTTAACTCCGCCACGTAACGATAGCGCGTTTCAAACAGGTTTTCAACGACGACGGTCGAACCGCTTGCCGTACAGCAAAGCGCGGTGTACTGCGCCTGCAGGTCGGTAGGAAAACCTGGAAAAGGACTGGTTTCCACTACGTTGACCGATTTTAACCGTCCGTTGCTCGACAATTCTATTTTATCATTTTTTGCATGTATTTTGCAACCGTTTTCGCGCAATTTATGTAAAAGTGCGTCAATATTTTCAGGCGGAACGCCACTTAAAGAAATTTCGCCACCGCAAGACGCCACGGCAATTAAGTACGTACCCCCTTCAATCCTGTCGCCGATAGGCGTATAGTCTACCCCGTGCAACCGCCGAACGCCTTCTACGACAATCGTCCCTCCGCCTGCACCACGTATCTTTGCGCCCATTAAATTGAGAAAATTTTGCAAATCGACGATTTCCGGTTCTTTGGCGGCGTTGCGTATCACGGTTATACCTTCCGCCTTAACCGCAGCAAGCAAAATGTTTTCCGTCGCACCGACGCTTGGGAAATCAAGCAAAATGTCCGCACCGACAAGTCTTTCCGCTTCGCAGTCGATATACCCGTCCTTTTCGACGATTTTCACACCCAAACGCTTTAACCCGGCAAGATGCAAATCAATCGGCCGAAGCCCGATGTCGCAACCGCCGGGATAGGAAATTTTTGCACGGCGAAAGCGCGTCAAAACCGAACCGAGCATAAAAACGGAAGAACGCAACTCTTTGGTGAGTCGCGTAGGAATTTCGTGCGAAACCGCATTGGAACTGTCTATAACGGCGCAATGGTTTTGTCGTTTGATTTTGCACCCGACTTCGCCTAAGATGCGCAACATATTTTCCACGTCGTTGATTTCGGGCACGCCACGAATCGTGACTTGCTCGTCCGTTAAAACCGAGCCTGCAAGCAAGGGCAAAACGGTGTTTTTTGCGCTTTGTACGGCAATTTCGCCGTATAATTTTTTACCGCCGTTAATTATAAATTTATCCATACGACAAAGCTCCTTTGCTTTATTGTATGTAAACGCCTATCCTTTTGTTTCCTTCACGCCTTCCCCTTTCGCCGAAAGCGAATACAATACACCCATCGACGACATCGTGATAATCAGCGACGTATTGCCCGAACTGATAAGTGGCAACGGCAACCCCGTCGGCGGTATACTCCCGCTGACGACCAGCGCGTTTATCACCGTTTGTATTCCATATACGAGCGTGATGCCCGACGCCAACGCAAACGAGAAAAAATCTTGCGCTCGCGATGCCGTTTTGATACCGCGAAACACGAGCAAACCACATAAAGTAAAGAGCGTCAAAACACCGACAAAACCCAACTCTTCGCCGATAATCGATAAGATAAAATCACTTTCCGCAAAGGGCAAAAAACGGTATTTTTGCCGTGATTTGAACAGTCCCGTACCAAACCAACCGCCGTTGCCGAGCGCGTATAAAGACTGTATGAGTTGATAGCCTTCGCCTTTAGGCGATTCCCATGGGTCGAGAAAAGCGCTTAAACGGGAAAGGCGGTACGGCTCGATGGCAATAAGTACGGGTACGGCAACCATTGCGGGGATAAAAATGACAAGAAAATGCTTGATTTTCATACCACCCAAAAAGAGCATAGAAAGTAGCAACAACCCCACGCACATCGTCACGGACATATTCGGTTCTAAAAGAATCAAAACGCAAATAACGCCACCTGCGCCAAGCAGGGGCAACACCCCCTTAAAGGTACGCATTTTGCCCATATCGTCCGCCATATACGCCGACGCAAAAACGACGAAACCGTATTTGGCAAGCTCGGACGGTTGCAAAGTGAATCCGCCGACCCCTATCCACCGCGTCGCGCCGTAATTCGTCTTGCCTATCCCCGGCACGAACACAAGCGCAAGCAACAAAATCGGTACGATAAGCGCAAGCCAACGCACCTTTTTTCCGCGCAGTTTTTCCGTGTTAAGCCGACTGCAAAGTAGCATACCAACGAAACCACCGACGAAACCAAAGACCTGTTTTTTGACGAAGTACCACTCGTCCCCGTACTGCGTTTTGGCAACGTAACCACTCGCCGAATAAATGGCGACAATTCCGAACGCGGACAAAAGCGTCGTTAAAATCAAAATGGAAACATCGCCTTTATTCTGTACACGGGACGGGCGCAAGCGTCGTTCCTGCAAGGGTTTGAACGATTTCAACAAACCTGTCACCTCTCTCTTCATAGCTTGCAAACTCGTCAAAGCTTGCGCTGGCAGGGCTTAAAAGTACCGTTTCGCCACGTTCCGCCTTCAACGACGCAATACGCACAGCAAAGGAAAACGTATCACATAAGCTGACGCTTGAAAAACCCGATTCTTGCGCGCTTTTCAAAAGGGCGTATCGGTTTTCGCCATACAAAACGGCGTGTTTGACAAGCGAGCCTTTCAAAGCCGAAAACAACGGCTTATAATCATAGCCCTTGTCTTTTCCGCCGAGCAACAAAACGGTGTCCGTTTTCATAGTCGCAACCGCTTTCATCGTTGCATCTACGTTTGTACCCTTCGAATCGTCTACGTAACGAACGCCGTCTACGTCCGCAACAAATTCGATACGGTGTTTTACACCCTTAAACTCCGTCAAAGCCTTGATAATTTCCGACGTTTTTACGCCCATAATTTTTGACGCGACAATGACGGCGAGCGCATTTTGGACGTTATGTAATCCACCGATAGACAAATCGTCCACGGAAAGCATTTTTTCCTTGCCGAAATACAAGTACCCGTCTTCTAAATACGCGCCTTTCACCCGTTCTTTTACAGAAAAATACAGGACGCGCGCCCTTGTTTTAGATGCAAACTGTCGTACGGTTTCGTCGTCGTAATTGAGTATCGCGTATTCCGTTTCCGTTAGGTTTTTCAAAAGTTTCGATTTCAAGAAAACGTAGTTTTCCATCGTGTAATGTCGATTCAAATGGTCGGGCGTAATATTCAAAACGACGGCGATATGCGGACGTAAAGATTGCAGGGTTTCCAGTTGAAAACTTGAAATTTCAGCAACGGCAATTTCTCTCTCGTCCATACCCGTAAACTCGACCATGGGTACGCCGATATTACCGCAACACTTGGCAATATACCCCCCTTCCTTCAACGTTTCGGCAAGCATGGAAACCGTCGTCGTCTTTCCGTTTGTGCCCGTAACCGCGACGATAGTTCCGCGCAAGTACCTGCACGCAAGCTCCGCTTCGCCAAGCACCGCCTTTTGCCTGCGCTTGAACGCCACCGCAACGGGATGGTCGATGGGTATACCCGGACTTAATACGAGCGCGTCGCATATGTCCACCGCTTTAGAAAGGTCGTCCTTTATCAAGCGTTTCGCGCCCTTTTCTTCCAACAATTTCGCCGTGTTTTCGATGCGCGCGGTCATCGTATCGTCGTACACGTAAACACTTGCGCCCTTTTTCAATAAAAACTCCGTCGCGGAACAACCCGAACGGGATAAACCGTACACCAAAAAAGTTTGAAAAGCAGGATACATACGCATTCTCCTTTATAAGACGGTAGTCAAAATCAGCAAGCCAACAACAAGCGTAACGGCGAAATAAGCGTAGGATATTTTCGTTTCCGAATAGCCCTTTTGTTGGAAGTGATGATGGACGGGCGACATTAAAAACACGCGTTTTCCGCCCGTTGCTTTATAGTATATTACCTGCACAAGCACGGATATGACCGTGAACACGAAACAAGCGCCGAGCAAGGGAACATACAAGGCATTGCCTGAAAAAACGGCGATTGCGGACGCAAAACCGCCAAGCGCTAACGAGCCGGTGTCCCCCATAAACACGGACGCAGGGTGCGAATTGAATAGCAAAAACGCAAGCAACGCGCCCACCAAAGAAAAGCTTAACGTAGACAATCCGTTAAATCCGATTTGCAGGGTAATTATCACGCCTAAGACAAGAAAAAACGGTACGCTGACCGCGGATGCAAGTCCGTCCAAGCCGTCCGTTAAGTTGACGGCATTGACCGTCGCCAAAAACACGAGCACGGACAGGGGCAATATCCACCAACCGACGACAAGCGTTTTATCTAAAAACGGGAGCTGGAGCGTGGTTTGACCCGTACGAAGACAATACAAACCGCAAAACAAGGCTATCGCCGTTTGGAAGGCGAATTTTTGCCAGGCACGAAGCCCTAAATTCTCATGATGGTATTTTTTAAGCAAATCGTCGAGCACGCCGACAACCATATACGAAAGACCGACTGCAAGCGCAAGTATCACTCGCCTATCCATCGGCGAAAACAAGCAGGTAATAAGCGCCGACGCAAAAACGAAAGCGATACCGCCCATCGTTGGCGTACCGCCTTTTTTCTTGTGTTCTTTTACGTAAGATAGGATGTTTTGACCCGCCTTCCATTTCCGTAACATCGGAATCCAAACGCGTAAAGATAGCGCCGACAGTACGAAGGCAAGCACCGTCGCAAACAGGTAATTTTTCGTCATTTTGCGCCCTTTATAGCCCGTCGTTTTCTAATGCAAGCGACAGTTTTTCAACAACAGTTTGGTCGTCAAAGGGATATTTTATGCCCATAATCTCTTGCGTATCTTCTCCGCCCTTCCCTGCAATCAGCAAAACGTCGCCAAGCGAGAGAAAACCAAGCGCGTATTCGATGGCGCGCGCCCTGTCGGGCACGACGACGTAGCGAGTACTGAAACGACGATAACCCCTTTCCACTTCCGAAAGAATATCCAGCGGGTCTTCATATCTTGGGTTGTCGGACGTCAACACGGAAAAATCACTTTTTTTGCTTGCAATCTCGCCCATCAACGGCCTTTTCTCCCTGTCACGGTTTCCACCGCAACCAAACAGACACACAAGCCTTCCTTTCGTATGCGGACGAAGTGCGTCCAGCGACTTTTCCAACCCGTCGGGGGTATGCGCAAAATCGACGTATACATCCGCGCCGTGGTAATTGGAAACACGTTGCAAGCGTCCCTTTATCGTCGTAAGCGTCTTTAATCCGCAAGCCACCGAGCCAACGTCTAAACCCAGCTCGATAGCGCAGGTTGCGGCGGCAAGCGCGTTGTAGACGTTATGTCGTCCGACCAGGGAAAGCCGAACGCGACAAAGCCTGTCGCTGAGATTGAGCATGCAATCCGTGCCACCCAAGCCTTCCTGTGTGATGACGGCAAACGCATCCGTCGGCGTCACCAAACCGTACAGCGCCGTTTTCGCGAACGCGCGCTCGCGCAGGCGAAAAATTTCCCTGCCCGTTTCGTCGTCGCCGTTGACAATGGCAACGGGGCAAATTTCCTTTGCGAACAAATGAAGTTTAGCCGTTTTATACGCGTACATCGTTTGAAAAAAATCGAGATGGTCCTGCGAAAGGTTGGTAAAGATGCAGGCGGAAAAGGAAATATCCGCCAACTTGTCAAAATGTAAAGCGTGCGCAGACGCCTCCATCACCACGTATTCCGCGCCTTTTTTTAGCATCAAAGACAACAATTCGTGCAATACAATAGGGTCTGGCGTCGTCAAGCCTATTTCCCACTCGTCTTCTTCAAAGGACGCGCCAAGCGTACCGATTATCCCCACGCGTTTGCCTGCTGAACGTAAAATGGAAACGAGCATATGCGCCGTCGTCGTTTTCCCGTTTGTACCCGTAACCGCGACGATTTTCAATTTTTTCGCAGGCTCGCCGTAGAAATAAGACGCCGATTTTGCAAGCGCTTCGCGTGTGGATGGTACGATGATTTGCGGAACGGTAAGCGTTAATTCCTTTTGCGTAACAACGGCAACCGCGCCGTTTTTTACGGCGTCAGGCACATAATCGTGACCGTCGACTTTGCCCCCTTCCAAACAAAAAAATAAACCGCCTTGCGACACCGTCCTACTGTCCGCGAAAAGCCCGGAAATATCTTTATCGTCCCCCGTTTGGTTTGGCAAAACAAGCCTTCCTTTTAACCACGTTGCAATTTCCGATACTCGCATACAAACACTCCCTTTACTTACTAAGTTATTCTATTCCTGCTTTTGTAAAGGTATGTTTTTCAGACGGATAATTTCTTCAAAAACTTCTTTGGCGACGGGGGCGGAAACTACCGAGCCGTAGTACGCGCCCTGCGGTTCGTCCACGATAACGAGCGCAAGATATTTCGGTTTATCCGCAGGAAAAAAACCGACGAAAGAAGACACGTATTTCCCTACGGCAATACGCCCGTTTTCAAACTTTTGCGCCGTACCTGTTTTACCTGCAACCCTTGCGCCTTCAATATACGCCTTTTTACCGCTACCGTTTGTTACGACGCCTTCCAGCATTGTCGCAAGTGTTTTTGACGCACTTTCGCTGATGGTACGATTTTTCAAAATCGGCTTATTCTCTTGCAAAACGTAGCCGTCGTCCGCATAAATGCGTTTTACGAGTCTGGGCGTATAATAGTAACCGCCGTTGATTGCCGATGCGGTGGCACAGGCAAGCTGAATCCCCGAAACGGCAATCGTTTGACCAAAGCCGATACGCGCAAGGTCGCAATTTCGCACGCTTGTTTTTGGCATTAACAAGCCGTAACTTTCGCCACCGTAGTCAATCCCCGTCCTTTGCCCAAACCCAAATGCGGAAAGATAGGAGTAAAACGTTTCCTTACCAAGCGAAAGCGCCATATCCGTAAAACACGGGTTGCAACTGTTGTTCAAGGCTTCGGCAAGCGTTTGATTGCAATGTTTGCCGTTGGCATGATTGCTCCAACACTTGACCGTCGTCCCGTCAACCGACCTTGTGCGAGAGCTGGGGAATACGTATTTAGGCGAAACGGCGTTTTTGTTACCCTTTTCGTATTCTTCTAAATTGACGGCGGACGTGATTATCTTAAACGTCGAGCCCGGCTCGTATATGTCACAGACGATTGTATTTCTGGTAAGCGCGTTGAGAAGTTCGGCGTCGTTTCTCGGCACGTCGTTTAGGTCGTACGAAGGATAGTTGGCAAGCGCCAAGACTTCAAAATCGTTTACGTCCAGTAAAATACAGGACGCGGACTTGGGCGAATACGCGGAATACACCTTTTTCATCGCGCTTTCGACGATTTCTTGTATGCCGTAGTCAATCGTCAATTCGACGTTGTACCCGTCTTCCGCAGGCAAATACGTCGCAACGCTCCCTTCAATTTCCACACCGACAAGGTCGGTTTCATACAAAAGCTCGCCGTTTTTCCCCGAGAGATTCTCGTCGTAATACTTTTCAACACCCGTCGTGCCGACGTTGTCTACGGACGTAAACCCAACGACTTGGCAAAGCGCGTCCGATTTGGGGTAAAAGCGAACGTTATCGCGTGAATAATACACGCCGTCTATACCTTGCGCCGTCAGTTTTTCTACGGCGGACTTTCCCACACGCTTAGCAACGGTGATTTCCGACGCCTTTTTCTTTACGAGTTTGTCGTAGGTAAGCGATTCGTCAACACCCAACGACTGCGCCAAAAGCTTAGAGGTGGACGCCTTGTCTTTGACGGCGTTTGCGCGCGCAAAAACGGTGTACGCCGTCGAATTGTCTGCCAAAACAACGCCGTTTCTGTCCGTGATTTTTCCGCGTTTTGCGACAATTGGAATTTCGCGCGTCCACTGGTCGAGCGCGCGATAGCCAAGTTCTTCACTCCAAATCACCTGCACGTACAAAAAACGCGCCCCTAAAAGACAAAAAAGAAAGGTTATCGCCAAGCTGATGGCAAATAACCTCTTTCGTAAAATCGATATTGAATATTCTGTTTTCAAAGGCGTACTGTTTCCCCTTTTTTATTAACCAAGCAAAACGCCTTGAGATTCGGCGTATGCCCTAATCGCGTCTTCGCTTCTTGCTTCGTCGATACGGCGTTGCATGTCTTCATTGCGTTCGATAAGCTCTTCCTTTTGTCTTTCAAGATTCTTCAAACGTACGTTTTTAGCGCTGATAGCGTGGGTATTGATGCAAATCAAGGTAATCATTGCAACGACGATTGCCGTAAAGACAGCCATCACCACTTTCGCCAAAGGCGTCAACGTGTAAGCAACTTCCGCAACGGATTTTGCGCTGATAGAAGAAACGGGCGCAGGCGCAACGACTTGCACTTGATTTTCTTCCATTGCGTTGAATTTTTCCGTCGTGAATACGGGCGAAACCGCAATTTCTCTTTCAAATTCAGTGACCGTAGGCGCTTGTTCTACGGTGGGCGCGTACGCTTCCACGGGCGCTTCGTAGGTCGATGCGGGGGCGTAAGCCTTTACCGCCGTAGCTTCACTTTCAGCAAATTGCACTTCTTGCGCGTTGAAAAGACGACGATAACGTTCTTTTATCATCTCGTTGTGCTTTTGCGCTTCCATATCAAGAACGGTGTTTTCCATCGTTCTTTCTTCAAGCAATAAGCTCATAGCAGTCCCCTCCGTATCTTCGTTTTTCTTATGTTACGGAGCAGGCTTGTTTTACAAACGCTCCGCTACGCGCAGTTTCGCGCATTTACTTCTCGAATTGTAGGCAAGTTCTTCTTCGGTTGCCGTAATCGGCTTGCGCGTGATAATTTTGATTTCCGGTTTTTTTCCGCACACGCAAACGGGAAAATTCCCGGGGCAGGTACAAGGCGATTCCAAAGCCTTAAACGCTTCTTTCACAATTCTGTCTTCCAAGGAGTGGAAGGTAAGAATTGCGATTCGCCCACCCTTTTTCAATCTTCTCGTCAACGACGTTACCAGCTGGTATAACCCGTCGAGTTCGGCGTTGACTTCAATGCGAATTGCCTGGAAACTTTTTCTTTCGCAAGGCGCTCCGCCGAAACGGAATTTCGCAGGAATACTCTTTTTAATAATTTCCGCGAAATCGCCCGACGTTTTTAAGGGCTTTTCCGCGCGTTCTTTGACGACGTTTCTTGCAATTTGCTTTGCAAAAGTTTCTTCGCCGTACATTTTCAAAATTCTTGCAAGCGCTTCTTCGGAATAGGTGTTGAGTACGATTTCCGCCGTCAAGTACGCCGACGTATTCATACGCATATCTAAAGGTGCTTCCTTAGATTTATAACTAAATCCCCTGTCCACGTCGTCGATTTGGTGGGAAGAAATCCCAAAATCGATAAGCGCGCCGTCTATTTCGTCTATGCCGGCGTTTTCAAACACGCCTTCGTAGTCTTTATAATTTGATTTGAAAATTTGGAAACGGCCTTCAAACTCGTTTAAGCGTTTTGTTGCCGCTTCAATCGCTTCGTCGTCTAAGTCGGTTGCAATCAAAGTCGGATCGTAGCCATGTCG
>JAZRDK010000062.1:0-2579 GCA_045660225.1 Candidatus Scatosoma sp. | reverse complement strand
CCGACATGGCTACGACCCGACTTAAAGCAAAACGGCTGTATCGTAAACACGGTGTCGATGCTTACCGACAACCCTAAACGCATCGTCGTGTTTGTCAACAAGGCGAACTATTCGGAAAGCTTACTGAAAAAGACGGGCGTGTTCAACGTGTCCGTGTTGACGGAAAAGACGCCGTTTGATACTTTTAAGCAGTTTGGATTTGCTTCGGGCAGGGATACGGACAAATTTGCAGGGGGCAGGTACGCGACGACGGAAAACGGGTTGAATTATATCGCCGAGTATTCTAACGCGGTGATGAGCGCGAAGGTGTTAGACAGTTACGATTACGGCACGCACACCCTGTTCGTCGCAGAAGTGACGGAAGCAAGGACGTTGAATTCCGACAAGTCCGTTTCGTACGAATATTATCTTAACAACATCAAACCCAAGCCCCAAGTGAAGACGGACGAAGGCGAACACAAGGGCGGAAAGTGGGTTTGCAAAATTTGCGGTTACGTCCACGAAGGCGAAGAATTGCCCGATGATTTCGTCTGTCCTTGGTGCAAACACCCTGCAAGCGACTTTGAAAAAGTGTCGTAAAAAGCCGTTCGACAAAATTTCTTATTCTTAGAAAAAATTCGGCGAAAAAAGAATAAAAAGCCCTAAAAAAACGCTTGACTTAATGTAACTAACTTGCTATAATTACCAAGTAATCATTAAACGCGTCTTGGCAAAGGGGGGTTGAAAACTATGTCTACGGTTAAAGTAGGGGAAAACGAAAACGTTGAAAGCGCATTGCGTCGTTTCAAGAGAAAGTGCTCCCGCGATGGTATCATCGGCGACCTTCGTAAGAAGGAATTCTACGAAAAGCCTTCCGTAAGAAAAAAGAAGAAGTCGGAAGCAGCTAGAAAGAGAAGCAGAAACTAAGCACGAAAGAGTCCACGATTGTGGGCTCTTTTCATTTGCGAAAAAGTCGAATTTTTTGGAAAAAAGAAGAAAAAAGGAGAAGGGTATGCAGGCGGAAAAGGGGCGTACGTTGCGCGAAGAGGCAAGGCGCGCAAAGTCGAGAATAAAGACGGGTTTTTGGGAAGATTGTAAGGAAGATTTTCAAGGCAAAATTGAAAAAGCAAGGGAGCAGGGTCTTAACGAAAGCAAAGCAGGGCGTTTTTTTGCAAAGCAAGTGTCCAGCAAGGTTGCAGGCGAAAAGGAAGACGAATTTTATCTTCGCGTCAAGCAAATGCTCCTTTTGGAAGGCGAAGTCAGCGACGCCATCGGACGGCTTACGGACAAAGAATATTTTGAGGCGCTTTCCTATGCCGAACAACAGCGTTACACCTTGACGTTAAGCGAAAAATATTTGCGCGCGTTAGAGCGTTTTCGGCAAGAATACGAATTTGAGCTTTCTAAAGAAACGGTATAAAAAATAAAAACCGCGTGGGGATACTCCGCGCGGTTTTTTATAAATATTTATAAAAAAAACGAAGGGTAGGGCTTGCAAATCGGCGTGGGATATGGTATAATATCTTTGTTATGACAAAGATAGAAAAATTGCTTACAACCTTAAATGACGAACAGATTAAACCCGTCTTAGAAACGGAAGGCGCGGTGTGGGTTTTGGCAGGCGCAGGCAGTGGTAAAACGCGCGTTTTGACGTCGCGTATTGCGTACATTATCGAAGAACTCGGCGTGCCTTCGTCGGGGATTCTCGCCATCACGTTTACCAACAAAGCGGCAAACGAAATGCGCGAAAGACTTGGTAAAATCGTAGACGTTTCCCGTTCTTGGGTGTGCACGATTCACAGTATGTGCGTGCGCATTTTGCGTATGTTCTACAAAGAAGCCGGCATCGGCGAAAATTTCTCGATTTACGGCGAAACGGAGCGCAACAACATCATCAAAAAAGTCTTTCAAGAGTGCGACTTTGAAGACGAAAAGTTGTTGAAATCCGCAAAAAACCACATTGCCAACGCAAAGACTTTGGGGTATGAGCCAGAACGTTACTTAAAAGAATACGCAGGCGAACACGACATTGAAGACGTCGTGAAAATTTACGCGCGCTATCAAAAGCACTTAAAGGAAAACAACGCGCTTGATTTCGACGACTTGTTAAACGAAACGCGCAATCTTTTGCAAAAAGACAAGGACGCGAGAGAGTATTTAGGCGGACGTTTCCGCTATATTTTGGTGGACGAGTTTCAGGACACCAACGCGGTGCAATACGACATTATCAAGATGCTTGCGTCCGTGCACGGCAATCTGTTTGCCGTGGGCGACGACGACCAGTCCATCTACGGTTGGCGCGGTGCAAGAATTGAGAATATTCTACACTTTGAAAAGGCGTTCAAAAACGCCAAAACCTATAAGCTGGAACGCAACTACCGCTCGACCAAAACCATACTCCGCCTTGCCAACGCCGTCATAAAAAACAACGGTCAGCGCAAGCAAAAAACGCTTTGGACGGAGAACGAAGAGGGTAATCCTGCCAAGGTCTACGAATCGGAAGAGGAGAGCGGCGAGGCTCGCTATATCGCCAACACCATTATAGGCTTGGTGGGACGAGGCTATAAATTCAGCGACTTTGCCGTACTAATGCGGCTCAA
>JAZRDK010000061.1:0-2910 GCA_045660225.1 Candidatus Scatosoma sp. | reverse complement strand
ATGGGCGGATTTACCGTACTGCGTTTGACCAGCTTGATAGGTATGATGAATATTTCCTTTACGAAGGAAGAATTGTTGAAGATGAACAAAAAACTCAACCGCATTAAAAAACCGAAATCGCTTAGAAAGTAAAAAAAAGGACAGGTCGAAAAGACCTGTCTTTTTTTGCTGAATTAAAAAGAAAAAACCCCTTGAAACCGTTGGGTTTCAAGGGGTTGGTTTTTACTGATTACTCGCCTTTGAAGGGGAGAAGTGCAGTCAATCTTGCACGCTTAATAGCCGTTGCAAGAAGTCTTTGGTGTGCAGCGCACGTACCGCTCATTCTGCGGGGGATGATTTTACCGCCTTCCGTGATAAATTTCTTAAGACGGTTTACGTCCTTGTAATCGATTGCGGTCAATTTTTCCTGGCAGAACGCGCAAACCTTTTTACGGGGCGCTTTCTTAAATACCTTTTTTACAGGTGCTTTTTCTTCCATAATCCGTTACTCCTTTATTAGTTTGACCTTCTTCATTAGAAGGGGATGTCGCTGTCGTCGTCCATCGCTTGAAGCGTAGGCTTCTTTTTGGGTGCGGACGTACGAGGCGCGTCTTGGGCGTCGTCAAACGCATCTTCGTTATCTCTCGGGGACAGGAATTCGCAATCCTGTACGATGATGTCAACGGCGGTGCGCTTAGTGCCTTGGTTGTCTTCGTAGTTTCTAATTTGAATACTACCGCTGACGGCAACTTTTTTGCCCTTTTTGGTGAAACGCGCGATGGTTTCGCCTAAACCACGCCAAGCGGTACATTCAAAGAAGTCCGTTTGACGTTCGCCGTCTTGCGACGAGTACGGTCTTTGTACGGCGATTGCAAATCTGCACATGGAAACGCCCGAAGGGGTTTCGCGAAGTTCAGGGTCACGCGTTAAGTTTCCGATTAAAAATACTTTGTTCATAATTTTCCTCTTATCAGTTGAGTTTCGTGATTAAACGTCTTACAAGGTCTGCGTCGATACCAGCAACACGCTTAAGCTCTTCAACTACCTTGCTGTCTGCTTCGAACGTCATAAGAACATAGTACGCTTCGTTCTTAAACTGGATAGGGTAAGCCGTTTTTCTCGTACCCCACTTGTCCGTAGATGCAACTGCACCGCCCATCGCTTTTACGATTTCTTCGTATTTTGCGATTTTAGCGTCCTTTGCTTCGTCAGACAAATCGTTTTTGAGCAAATAAAGCATTTCGTATTTAGCCATATTTTTCACCTCCCGGTCTTATTCGGCGTATCTGCCCTGATACGCAAGGTTGAAAGGTCGCATTGCGACCATACATAACATATTATACCCATTTTTTGGGGTGTAGTCAAGGATTTTTCAACCGTTTTTCGAAGAAAGAATACACTTTTCGAAAAAAGAACGGCAAATTCGCCGTTCTTTTTCTTTTTTGTCTTAGCCCAACATTTCAATAACGACAAGCAAGCCGTCTACGTAGTAAATCATTTGTTCAACGGTCAACTGACCAACTTTCGTTTTGGGACTACCGTCCGCGTTGACAAACGTTTCGTTTACGGGTTTGCCTTCGTCGGTGTGGTCGATTTTACCGTCGCCGTTGGTATCTTCCGTGTAGACGTGCACTTCATAGTACTCGTTCGCGCCAGAGCCGAAGCGAATTTGCGTCGTGATGTCGGCGGTCAACGTTGCGCCCGAGAATTGAATAATATCGTCGTCGGAAAGTTTTTGCAAGGTTGCGTCGTGGATATTCGCCTGCATATTGTCAATCAAGCTTGCCATATCCGTAATTTTATATTCGTGTTCGACGCCGTCGATGGTAAGCAAATACCACCACGTACCTTTCAGCGAGCCGTCTTCATTGTAGATATCGTCCGCGTATACTTGCTGAATCGTCAACTCGTTCAACGCGTCGGGAAGTGTTTCCACCGTTTCGTCTTTAACGTGTTTTAAGAACTTGTTTTGGGCAAGGTCTTCTTCGGACATGATTTCGCCGAGTTTAATACGCTTGGTCAAATTAGAAATGACGTTGTCGCTACCTGCCATATCGCCAAGCGACGTCTTTGCAAATTTTACGGCTTTGCCGTCTTTCGACAAATAGCATACGTACGCCGTTCCACCGTCTTCCGTATCAATCGTACGGCTTGCAGGGTCTATTTCGTACGTGTACGTCGTGCCGTCCCTGTCTGTATACGTCTTCGCTTGCGTATCCAAAACGTAGCCTTTGACGTCGTTTTCAACGTCTTGCGCCGTCAACGTTTCGCCGTATTCGTTGTACACCTTCATCGCGCCTTCGATTTCACGAATCGCAACGAATTTTTGTTGCATTTCTACGACGCCGTTCTTGATTTGATAGTGCACGTTTTCTCTGCCGTACAAAAGGAACATAACCAACTTTTCGTCTTGGTCTTCCGCCATAATGTCGCAAAGCTGAATTTCGTTGATAAGTTCGGTGTTCTTTTTACGCAGTTCGCCGATGGTACGTTCCTTTGCGGAATCCTTCATTTGCACTTTGCCTTCTACGATTTCATAATCTACGCCTTCTTCACCATATGCAAGCGAAAGCAAGATTTTATGCGAAACGCCCGGTTGAAGTTCTAACGCGTCCGCAAGGGCGACGCTGTCGATGATTGCCGTCGAATCGCCTTGTAAATCGCCTACCAGCGTCTTTCTGTAAAGGATAGGGGATTGGCAAGCTTGGTCTTCAAAGGCGAGCAAATTGCCGTCTTTATCGTATTGTAAGTACTGCGTTTCGCTTACGGGATTGCCTTCTGCGTCGGTTTTGTCCGTAAGGAACACGATTTTAATCGTCAGTTTCTCTTCCCCGTCCGCAACCGTCGTAGGGTCTTCGACAAGGGTAAGCGCGTCGTCTTTGGCGTTGTAGTGCTTTGCGCCGTCGCCTTTGTCTTGATAGGTGTACGCGA
>JAZRDK010000060.1:0-16678 GCA_045660225.1 Candidatus Scatosoma sp. | reverse complement strand
CCTTTTTTGATTTTCTTGACGGCGTCGGGGTTCTTTTCCAAAATTTCGGGATTGCTTTCCACGACGGTAGAACCGTCCAAAGCGCAGGGCGTTTTCATGCCCACGTACACGTTGGACGCGCCCGTTACAATTTGCAATTCTCTGCCGTATTCTTCACCGCAATCCACCACGCAAATCTGCATATGGTCGCTGTCGGGATGAGGGGTAAGCGATTTAATTTCACCCACCACTACACGGCTTACTTTTTCACCGAGGTAGGAGAGTTCTTCCACTTCAAAACCGCAGGAAAAGAGCTTATCCGCAAGCTCCTGCGCGGAAATATCAATATCTACGTAATCTTTCAACCAACTTAAAGGTGCTTTCATTTTTCTATCCTCCCTCAATCCTCAAATTGTTCCAAGAATCTCGTATCGTTCTCGAACAAGGTTTTGATGTTGTTGATGCCATATTTCAACATAGCAATACGTTCGATACCCATACCAAACGCAAAGCCCGAGTATTCGTCGGGGTCTACGCCACAATTTTCCAAAACGCGACGGTTGACCATACCTGCGCCAAGCACTTCAATCCAACCCGTGCCTTTGCAAAGTCTACAACCCTTGCCACCGCACTCAGAACAGCTTAAATCAACTTCTACGCTCGGCTCGGTAAACGGGAAATAGGACGGGCGAAGGCGTACCTTCGTCGACGACGTGAAAATTTTTCTTGCAAATTCCGCAAGCATGCCTTGAAGGTCGCAAAGCGTGATACCCTTGTCTACGACAAGCCCTTCCATTTGGTGGAACATAGGCGAGTGCGTTGCATCGTCGTCCGAACGGAATACTCTGCCCGGCGACAAAATTTTGATAGGCGGGGCGTCCTTTTCCATAACGCGGATTTGACCTGCCGACGTTTGCGTACGAAGGAGCAAATTCTCCGCAAGATAGAAGGTGTCTTGCATATCGCGCGCAGGGTGGTCCTTGGGGGTGTTCAGCGCGGTGAAATTGTAATAATCCGTTTCAATTTCAGGGCCTTCAAACACCTTAAAACCCATCCCCGAGAAAATGTCGATGAGTTCGTTTTTGACAAGCGTGATAGGGTGCAAAGCGCCCGATTTATACGCCTTACCAGGCATCGAGATGTCGATACGTTCGCTGGCGTATTTCTTTTCCATTTCCATTTGACGGACGACGACGGCGCGTGCGTCGAATTTTTCTTCCATCGCCTGCTTAAACTCGTTGACGAGTTTACCAAACGCAGGGCGTTCTTCCTTGGACAAATCCTTCATACCGCCCATAACGCCTTTGAGTTCCGTTTGGAATTTGACCTTGAGCTCGTACAACGCTCTGCCCGTTTCCGTCTGTTCGATTGCGTCCGTAATGCTAAGGCGCAAATTCTCGATTTTTTCCTTCATAGTTTCCTCCGATATGCTATCGTATTTTTCTTTTTTGACGGGGTTTTACGAAAAAACGCCCTGCGCGTCGAAACCGACGCGCAGGGCGAATCACTCCGCTGTACCACCTGCTTTCACGCAGAACTTCTTCCGCGCCTTATTTTGCGTTTCACGAAAACGCTACGGTTCTCCCTACCCCGAAAACGGCTCAAAAGAACGGCTCCAAAGTGAAACGGCAATTTTTCCCCGACTTACGCGTCTTTCAGCCTACGAACGCGCTCTCTTATCAGTCGGCGTATGGAAAAACACCAGCTTTTTCATAGCCTTTATTTGATTGCATTTATTATACATTATCCTTAAGATAAATGTCAAACGATTTTCAAAGCTTTTTTGAAAATTGTATAATTTATAATTAAATGCGAAGATAAAAGTTCGCATTTTTTTTATTTTCTCGCCGTTAGTGGTGGCGAAATAATAGCCACTACCCCTTTGATGCAATGACATACTGTCTTGTAAATAAAATTTTGTTGCGGTTTCTTTCATCCGCAAAAGGAGTAATAAAAATGAAAAGATGTATTTTAGTAAGTGTGCGCCCCCAAAAAGACAAGGAAACGAACGACGATTTGTTGTTTCTCACGCTGTATCGTTTGCCGAACAAAATGAAGAACGGTGGTTTGTGGCATCCAAAGAAAGACGAAACGATTATTAATGCCTGCATTAATTCCAAACATAGACCCGAAGAATATAAGCAATGGGGTTCTATTCTTCCTGGCTCTCTTGTCGACGTAACGTTTGCACTTAACGAATTTACGAACAAGACGTACGTAGAACGTTGCGAACTTGTAGAAGGCACTAACGTATTTGACGAAAAGACGTTGTATCTTTAAGGCGTAATTATGTTTATTGAATTTGAAACTGTAAAAAGCGAAAAGGTTTGTATAAACGTAAATAGTATTTCTCTTTTTTGCAAAAAGAAAGAGAATACAACCTTAGTTTGTATCGGCGATTATGTCGAAATTGAAGTAAAAGGCGATTATGAAAGTGTTTGTCGACGTATGCAACGTCGCGAACTTCTTGCTTTCCCTTCGTTGCCTGACACTTAAAAATCGGCAAAAGGTGCAAAAAGGGCAAAATTATATCAAGTGTGAATAACTCCAAAACTCAAACAAAGCCTTTTGACACCTAACAAAAACTGCATCTACGCCTAAACCGCTTGGGGCTTGTCCAAGCGGTTTAGGCAAAAGGTGCAAAAAGGTGCAAAAAAGGGCAAAAACTTTCATATTAGGGGTAAAATTATATGAAAAATTTTCTTATAACTCTTTCAGGGGAAGTAAACGAACGTTCCCTTGTATCAATTATACAGTCCGAAAAGGCAATTTTTAATTACATTTATGTGTATCACTCTGAAACTATGCGTTGTCGTTCTCATTGGCATATTTTTGTTCAATATAACGACAGTAAAGCTACAACAAAAACCGTAGGTGATTTATTTAAGGTTTCCACGAATAACGTTGCACGGGTGTATCGTGGTCGAAATGAAATATCAAATTATTTCGAACGTTAACTTTGAAAATAAATGCTTTCAAATCAAGGGGTAAAAAATGTATTTGAAACAATGTTTAGTCACGTCCAACGTTGAATTTTTCAAAGGCGACGTGCAGGAAATTATAAAATCGCATAAAACCATTAAACAATGGGCTTACATATTACACGATAAGGACGATACTGCAAAGCATTATCATATTTATCTAAATTTTGGTAGTTCAGGCGTAGATACAAAGCAGGTTGGCGAGTGGTTTGGTCTTCAAGAAAGCCAAGTCGAAAAAATCAAAGGTCGTAAAACCGATGCCTTGCAATATCTTACGCATACCGATAACAAACAAAAATATAAATATCAATATTCCCCTGCGGAAGTTATTGCGAATTTCGATTTCGAAACGGAAATAACAAACTCCAAGATTTTAGGGGATTTCAAGAATTTTAGTTATGCCGAACAGTTGGAATACATAGAAAGCCTTCCTATTTCGGAAAAGCCGACGGCTTATCGGAAATTGGAATCGCTTTGGAAAATCCGTTGTCAATGGCTTACGCTCCATACGGAACGCAAAATAGACGTAATGTTTATTTGCGGTAAAGGTGGTACAGGCAAAACGTACTACGCGAAAAAGCTGTTGAGAAGTATGAATTACGATTACTGTGTATCGAGTTCGTCCAACGACTTCATGCAAGACTATTTAGGGCAAAAAGGCTTGATTTTAGACGACTGTCGTGACAGGTCTTTCAAGAGTTTTGAAGACTGTCTAAAATTGTTGGACAATCATACGTCGTCAACGGTGCAAAGTCGATTTCACAATAAATCGTTCAATGGCGAAATGATTGTAATTACTTCTTCCGTTCCCCTTTCGTATTGGTTTAAGGGCAAAAATGGTGACGGCAATTATTTTAATGTCGCAAACGAAGATTTCGTGCAGTTATATCGCCGTATTTCTTGTTACGTAGAAATTACTCACGAAGAAATACACGTTTTTTCGGAAATTGGAAACGACGGACGTCCGAAGGGCTTAGCGCAGGTGTATAAAAACGAACTTGCGGAAAAGAAAGTCGTTAAGCAAAAAAAACGTGATTTCGGCGCGTTGTTCGGGGCAATTTGCGAAAGTTCCACAACGGAAATTTTTGAAATAGGTCAAAAAAGAATTGAAGGCTTTTAATTATTTTGAAAAAAGAAATAAGGAGTAAAATTTATGGGAAAATATGTTCCACTTTCGCCGAAAGCGAAAGGCAAAAAAGCAGTCCGCGAATTGAAGACAGGTAAACGTTATTGTAACGACGGCGAGCCTAAAATGGGCGGTAACCATCAGCAGTTGAAGGTCACGAAAGTAGGTCGCGCATACCGTCACGGTTATTTGGACGCGCGCAAGGATATCGGACGTGCTTATAAGCGCGGACGTTAAAAAGGTAGGCAAATAAAATGAAGAAAAATGGATTTCTAAAAAAACTTTTAATGGGCGTGGCTGTATCGCTCTTGACGATTAGCATCGTCGGATTTTTGACGACGTTAAGTAAATCGTTGTTTGGTAGCGATACGGAAGATTGTAAGCATACGTCCGTAACTTCTGGTATGGTTGTTAAACCTTCGACGTGTACGGAAGACGGCGAATACCGTTTTACGTGCAGGGATTGTGGCGAATACGTTTATAAATCAATCCCTGCAAGCCATAAACTTGAAGTAATTGAAGGTACGCCTGCAACGTGTACGGAAGACGGTATGACGGACGGTATAACGTGTACCGTATGCGACGAAATCGTTGCCCAAGCAACGATTATTCCTGCAACGGGTCACAAGGGCGAACTTGGTGAAACCTGCGAAACGTGTGGCGAAAAGATTGTACTTATCCCCGAAGATGCAACCCTTACGCAAGTATCGGTAGGCGAAAAGGTCGCAGGTAAGACGTATCGTATTGTAGCAAGTTCAGGTAATAATTTTTATTTAAGTAACGGCGATAAAACTTTGCTTTTTTGGGTAAATGGTTCATTTAACTGTTGTGCTTATTGTTATACTGCTCCGAATTTGCCTTTTATTCACGTAGAAGGTGTTGACGGAAACTCAGGTTACGTAGACGTAACTTTTGTTGAAGGTGTAGATTTTTCGCACACTTGCTTAGAGTATCCCGACGGATTGAATTTTGTAATTAATTCGGAAACGACGATTTCGGAAATTAGTAATTCTTTGACTATCTATCGCGCCGAATACTGCGACGTAGACGCAGGCAACCACGTGATGACGGCTGACGAGGTGGATTGGACGGCTGGCGAAGGCGAATACGCAGGTTTCGAAGTAAAAGCTTGTGTTTGCGGTTACGTTTTCGAAACGTTTGACGTAACAAACGAAACGATTTGGGTGATTGACCTTGCGGAAGCAGGCGTCGAATCTACGGCGAAATTCAGCGTTCTAGCTCCGCTTGATGTAAAGTACTTGGACGGCACGGTTAAATGCGACCTTATGGATGTCTATTACAACGGCGAATCCATTATAGACATTTTGGAAAGTACGGACGACGACTATCTTTGCCCTGTAAGCCTTTTCGGTAATGCATCTGGTAGACAATACTTGTCCTACATCTTCGAAGGCACTGACCAAGCAGAACACGAAGTTAAGGTTTACTATGACCTTATTGAAAAAAAATAAAAAATTAGACGGTGGGAAAGACCACAGGAGTAAAATATATGTTTGGTAAAAAGAAAGAAAAAGTAAAAGGCTTATTTGTAGTTCTCGCGTTTGTGTTGTCGCTTGTTACTGCATTGACGGTATTTATCGGCTTGCATAACTCAAAGCAAACGACGGAAACGGTAGGCATTACGGCGTATGAACGTGGTAACGTTGACGAAAGCGGTAAAGTCGTCGAAAGCAAGAAATCTCTTGTTATGAAAGACACGCGCAACGTAGACGGACTTACGATTGATATCGACGAAGAAAATGCAACGGTGACGTACCGTGTTGCCTTCTACGGCGAAGACGGCGCATATCTTTCCACGACGGAAAGTATGGAAACGGACTTCGATGCGACGATGCTCCCCGAAGGCGCGGAAACGTTCCGTGTTATTGTAACCCCCTATCAAGTTGACGGCGAAGACGTAGAAATCGGCTGGCTTACTATGAGCAAATATGCTAAACAACTTGACGTAACCTATAACAAATAAGGAGTAATATTATGGCAAAATTTAGGTTTGGAAGTAAAAAAGGTTGGAAGAAAATTCTTACCGTAGGTCTTGGTTTCCTGCTTGTTGTAGGTGCTATATTTGGCATTGCACGTTGGAGCGAAAAAGCGGAAAAAACGACGAAGGAAATTTCGCTTTCGTACGAAGTCGGCTCTTTAAGTCGTGACGGTAAGTATTCCGAAACGGAAGAAAGCATTTACACGAAAACGGCGTTTGAGTGTCAGGGCTTGAAAATTACGCCCGATTTTGATAGTCAAGTGTCGTATCAGGTATTTTTCTACGACCAAAACGAACAGTATTTAGAAAGTACGGCATCTATGACGGAGTTTTACGAAGGTACGCCGTTACTTGCCAAATACGCGCGTATTGAAATTACGCCCCAAGAAGACGAAAAAGTATCTTGGTACGAAGTAAACAAGTATGCAAAGCAAATTACCGTGGAAGTTAATAAAACGCAAGATTTTGTAGATATACGTACTATCGATTTATTCCCTGAGGGTGAACACGTATTATATAAGAGTTTAATTCGCGAAGCTGGTACAAACAATTTAATTGAAGAAACAAAAGAAGCAAACGGCTATGTTAAAATCGACGTATCAAATATTTCTCGTTTAAGGATATATATTGACGGCGGTGACGCTATTCAAAATTATTTTATAGACAAAGACGGACAGCTTGTTGGTGAAAATGTAAATTTGTTTGACGGCGTTAGCGAGTATGAGTTTTCCGTTCCTGAAAACGCAAAATATTTAGTAGCAAATTATTTAATCGGCGGTGAATATAGTATCTTTCAAGCATTATAATGTGATATAATATACTTGAATAAAATTAAAGACAGGTATATTATGAGAAAAACATTAAAAGTATTTTGTATTCTATTGGTTTGTGTCTTTGTTTTTACTTTGGTTGCATCTTGCATTAACCAAAATAAGCATAATTCAAGTTCGATTACTTCTTCAAGCGAAAAAGAAGAAGTAGTAGATTTTTCAAAGCTTAATATGGTTGCGATTGGCGATAGTCTATTATCGGGCGCTGGTATTGAAAATCCTGTAACAGTAAAACTGAAAGAAATTTTAGGTTTGAAAAACTGCTTAAACTATGGAATTCCTGGAAGTGCTTTATCGGACGTAAGCGGTGCTAATCCATATATTTATCGTTATGACAAAATGTTAAATAATGCCGACATTGTTATGGTGCAATGTTCGGGCAATGATATTGGTAAAAACGCTGTGGGTGATTTTACCGATAATATTCCTACTACGTTTTGTGGCGCAATAAATATATTAGCAAAAGGATTGAAAGAACGATACCCTAACGCTTATATATTTTTTCAACCTGGATTTATGCGCGCCGAAGTCTATGTAGAAGTGGCAACGCCATATATGTTTGCTATGAAAGAGCTTTGTAAAATTCATGGATTTGATTATTTTGATACGTTTGTACCCGAATTTCCTTATGATTATAAGACGAATACGGTAGATTGGGTACATCTAAATCAAGATTATACAGATAGTGTTTGGGCTCCTAAATTGGCACAATTTATCAAGGAAAATTATAAAAATTGATTTGATAATATTAAGTGTAATTATAAAAGGAAATCAGCGAGTAATGCTTTGAGTTATCAAGATTATTACGCAGTTGGTTTCCTTTTTTCTTTTTTTAAGGTAGAAAAATGAGTAGAAAAATGAAAGTAAAAAAAGATATTTCGTCAGCATTATCCGCAGTTGTAATTTTTATTCTTGCGATATTGTGTTTTTCTTTTTTGGCTACGTTCACGGATAATTTCACCGCGCCGTTGAAGGATTTTTACGTTGTGTGTGGAAATGATGATATTATGAACGATAGAGAAAATTTTGACGTAATAAAAGACAAGGAATATAAATTTGAAATTGTAAACGTTCTTGGCGATAGCAAGGACGATTATACCGTTTCTATTGTACCAAACGACAGTTCCGTCGCAGCCTTTACTTTTAAGGCAGGCGACACGGAAAAGTCGTTTCAAGATATGGAAAGTTTAGGTAAAGGTTTTTTGCTTTCGTCACGTGAAAATTATTTTACGTTGAAAGCAACGAAGGACTTGCCTGAAATTTTACAGTTGTATTATCCAAACGAAACTCTTTCGGACGTTCCGAAGGCTTTGGATAGCGATATTCCTTATTTTAGATTAGTTGTCAAGGTTGTAGGTAGTGACCAAGTATTGAACATAAATTTTAATTTGGTAAGTGAGTAAAAAAAATGATTAAGAAGATAAGAAAATTTATAGTAGCGTTGGCGTTGGTATTTACTTGCTTGTTATCCTGTCTTCCGTTTGGGGCTGTTCAAGTCTTTGCGGAAGGCATAAACGTTGACGGCGGTTATACTAATGTATTGGACGATTTGAAGAAAGACGAAAATTTTAATGAAACGTTGTATCCTGTCATAGAAAACAATTATAAGTTGGAAGTTATAACGATTTCGGAAAGCGTAGATAAGGAATTGTTTGTGTACGTATATCAACCGAACCCTGAACACGGTAAGTACGTTGCATCGTCAATAAATATATCGGCTACGGACGATAATTCGTTGGATATAATGAATTATCCGTTGACACTTGTCAATTATGACGGTGTATTTCAAAAATACCTTGTGATGGGCGTTACGTTACCGACTTCGGGAACGCGGTATTATGAAGTAATTTCTATATACCGTGTCTTTGACGAAAATATTGACGAAGGTTTGTCCGACGACAATGATAACACGATAAATGAAGTCGTGTTCAAAGTTGGCAAGCTGTTTACCTTAACTGATACGGAAAACGGCGTTTCCGTAAATGTAAACGATACGGAAACAATTAAGGTAACTGAAAAATATGTTGGCTTTATGCGTTATCCGTCGAATAGTTTTGAATTTGGATTAGGCTATGAAAGTTTTGACGTTCATTACGTGGCTTTTTCTACGGATAGAGAAATAGACGATTTGTTGGAAACCGATGTATATTATGAAACGCAAAGTGTACACAGGCATAATTGGTCAGGTGACGAATTTGGCGCAATAGAAAAAGGCAAAAAATCCGAACTAAAGAAAGAAGATAACGTACTTGTATCGGGGACGGGTTGGTTTTCTAATACTTATAAATGGTCTACGATTGAAACAGGAAAAACGTTCGTGGATAGTGAACATGCTACATTTTCTAATTCTTATGGTCTTTTTAATAGTACCGTAACAACGAAAATGACGAGCGAAGATTTGGCTAATTATATAGGCAAATGCGATTGGGTTTTACGTTTTGCGGTAACCGAGTACAAGTATTGGGAAAATGGCAAGGGCGACGAGTCAACTCA
Organism: Candidatus Scatosoma sp.; assembly: GCA_045660225.1. Lineage (GTDB taxonomy): Bacteria > Bacillota > Clostridia > Christensenellales > Borkfalkiaceae > Scatosoma. Next base: position 7,270 of record JAZRDK010000060.1, on the reverse strand, counting down.
TGATTACACAATCGTCAGTAACGTATCAATTTTACGCTTAAAATTTGAAACGGACGGCAAGATATATAATTTAGGCGTTGTTGACAATAAGCAAACAGGTTCCTTAACCCCTGATAATGAAACGAAAACGGAATTGACGTTAAACGATACGTTCAAAATCATTATTGCTCTTTTGGCTTTGATTTTAGTGCTTTTCGTTCTCGCTCCTTTTCTTCCTATTATTTTTTCTTTTATCGGCGGTATCTTGAAATTGGTTTTTAGAATTATAACGTTGCCTTTCCGTATTCTTTTTGGCGGTAAACGGTGAAAGTAGGTGTGAAATGGGTAAAAAAACTTCGAATTTAGTAAAAGTATTTATAGGGATTTTGGTATTTGCGGTTTTAGGTTATTTCGTTTTTACGTGTAGTATGGTTTAAGTATGGTAAAGGTAAAAGAAAAAGTAAAAGTTTTAATTAGAAAATTAAAAGCCGTTGATTATAGGCATTATATTTCGATTGTAGTCACTCTCCTTTGTTTGGTCTTTGCAGTTTTCGTCTTTCCGAACGCTATCGTCCGGTTAGGCGAAAGCTGTATCGACCTTTGGACATCTATGAAATATTACGTGCAGGAGTTGTTTTTGGCGAATTGGTACACCGTTCCTACTGTGGTAACGCCGTCAAAAATTCCTTGGACACCGATTTGGGGTTTACCTGCGACGTGGGAAGAATTTGAGTACCTTTGGGGCGTGTATTGGGACGTATGGTTTACGAAAGATAATTTTCTTGCGTATATGGACTTTTTGTCCACGGTACTTTTTAACGTAAGTCGTATTTTGCTTATGGTCGTTGTGCCGTTATTTCTCTTGTTGTACGTTCTTTTTTCGCGGTATTTAAGCAAGCATAACAACGATTACGACGTAACGAGTAAACCTTTGGCACGTTGCCTTGTCTTCGGCGAAAAGGTTTGGATACCGATAAAAGCGTGGGTGCGTTCTTATATTGATTTCTTGAAGAAAAACAGCAGGTATTATAAATTGTGGTTGCTTATTTGGGCCTACAATTTTAATATCCTGACAATGTGCATCGAGTTCTTCGCCTTTTACTTTTATTTCGTTATATCTTTTGACCTTGCGACGTTGTACATACAGTTGTACAAGCTGTTTTGTGATTTGTCCGTAGTGGTAGCGTTCCTGCCGACGTGGTGTTGGATAGTTGCAGGGTATCTTATCTTATGTTGGGTAAGACGTCGCATCGGATATCGAACGTTAGACCACTTTGAACACAAAAATTGCGGTTTTATCAACGAACGCCCTATTGTCTATATGGTATGCGGTACAATGGGAAAAAAGAAAACGACAGCCGTAACGGATATGTCGTTGTCACAGGAAAGTATGTTCCGTGACAAGGCGTACGAAAAACTTATGGAAAACGATATGAAATTTCCATATTTCCCTTGGATAAACTTGGAGAACGTCTTAAAAACGGCGTTCTACAAGCACGATATTTACAACCTTGCAACCACGCGCAGGTTTATTCAACGTTTGCGGTTTTATTTCGAATACCCTACGGAAGACAAGGCGATGCGGAAGTGTTTCCGCAGGCATCTTGGCAAACGTTACGGTTGCAATTACGTCAATCTTTGTTTTGATTACGATTATAAAAAGTACGGCTTGTACTATGACGATAAATTAAAAATCGTAAACCTTTGGGAAGTAATAGAAACGTACGCGCAGTTGTATTTTATTTATATCATACAATCGTCGTTGATTATCTCGAATTATTCCGTTCGTGTGGACGGCATTATGAGTGATTTGGGCAATTTCCCTATGTGGGATAACGATTATTTCAAACGTAATGCAAAACTGATTGACGAAATCTCACGTCACGCGCATATTATCGATTTTAACGCTATGCGCCTTGGTAAACACCTTGGCGAAGGCGTAGACTTTAAGAAGGACAGTTTTGATTTCGGCGTTGTAAATATTACCGAAGTCGGCAAGGAAAGAAAGAATAATTTGCAGTTGCAGGAATTGAAACGTAAGGACGACGGCGCAAACCAAAAGAACGACGGTTTTAACGACTGGTTAAAAATGATACGTCACAGCGCAACCGTAGACAATTTTCCGTTTGTCAAGGTTATTACCGACGAGCAACGCCCTGAAAGTTGGGGTGCTGATGCGCGTGATTTGTGCGAAATCGTACATATCAAAGAAACGTCAGACACGAAGTTGGCGATGCCGTTTTTCGCCCTGACGGAGTTGTTTTACGATTTCGTGTACAGTAAATTTTTGAATTTGTACACGCAGTACAGGTATATGCGTAGCGACAATACGTTGCCTATGTACATTTTCAAAAAATTGATAGCGAAGTTTAACCATTATTACAACGGCATTTATAATACGTTTGGGTACTGTTCTTTGACGGTGCAGGTCGAAAGCGGTACGCAGGACGGCGAACGTTCGGAAAAGAACTATTATTTAAGCCACAAGAAAATTTATTCTAAGCGTTTTTCAACCGACTGTTTCTCGGATTTCTTTGCGGTAAAGTCGTTGCGTTCGCCTATCGGGTTGAACGATTTGCAGGAATACGAAACGGAAAAAGCAACGTTTGAAGAATTGCAGGCGCAAAAGTCTTACTTCATTGAAGACTTGATGCGAAAACAAGAAAAAGAAAACGCCGACGAAACGGCGTAAAGGAAGGTTTATTATGGCATTAAGTGAATTTCGATATAATAAAAAAAGAAAACATTATAGTTATCTGTTTAAGAAAAAGGGTGATTATAGACAAAATATTTTACTTTCTACTGACCCTACGGTGAAGGAAAAAAAGTTTGGCAAAGAAAAGGAAATTAAAAATGTAAAGTTATATAAGCATCCAAATCCAAATAGTAAAAAAACAGCGTATGTCGTTACACGTATATACACTGACCACAAAGACGTTTTTGCTGATAAGGTTTATCAAAATTGGGCATTTGATAAAAACGATAAGCGAAAAATCAAGAAAATTAAAAAACATAAATGGAAAAATTAAAATAAAAAAAGTCGGAGACGAACTGCGTGAAAGCGTATGTCTATCCGACTTTTTATTATTGTCAATAACGAACTGCGTGAAAGCGTATGTCTATTGACATTGTCTATTATAAAGGATTGATTTTGAAAAGTCAATCCTTTTTATCGTTGTTTTGGTGAAAATTTTTCAAGTTCAACAAAGTAATGATAAGTGAGAGAATTGAAATAATTATCGCGTAGGTGTTCATTGTTTTGCTCCTTCGATTTAATAAATTCGTTGAACAGTTGTTTTAATTGGTTTTCGATTTCCGTCAAGGCTTGTATGTCTTCGTCTTTTTCTTCGACGTTGTTGATTTGCTCGTTTTCTCGATATGCCTTGTAATGGCATACCGAATCAAGCAACAGGGCAACGTGCAATCCGCTGATTTGTACGTGCATTTTTCACTCCTTTTCTATGATATATCCGAGTTCTTCGCGTTTCTTAAAATCTTTTAATCGTAATCTTAATAATTCCTGTAACCTTGCTGTTGCATTGAAGTATTGTCGATACAATTCTTCTTTCGTGTCGCATATGCACATTCTATTTTTGTTTCCTTCTAACATATCGACAATGTTATTTTTGTCGAATTTGTAGTCAACATAGAATTTGATGTAATCTTGGTCTAAAAACAAGTTGCTTAAATCCTTTTTTTTGTTTTCCATAATAATTTTCCTTTCCCCGTGTTGCCGATAGGTCAGCAGTTTTTTTTATTCTTCAATCAAAAATTTGATTGCGGTTTCCATTTTTGGGTGTCCTTCGCAAAACTTTGTCCAATTTTTAAGAACGTTTTGAAGGTAAAGTTTTGCGGATTTTTTGTCATAAATCTTAATTTGTTTAGCGCGTTTTTTTGTTTTCATATTTTACTCCTTCGGGGCGGTTAAACCGCCCCTTCAAATTGTTCTTCTTCTTTTCCGTTAAAAATATAACGTACTGCCTTTTCGGCTTTGCTCGATGCCTGCACAATCATTTTTTTGTCGTCGCGCAACGCTTGTACCCAAGACTGAATATAAGCGACGGAGTTTGTGAACGTCGACGACGTTTCAATGTTGAGAAGGTTGAGCAATCCTGCCGAGCCGATTTCCGCGACGAGTTCTTCTTTGCTATAATCTTCCGAGCCGAAGAAGGAAACGAAGTTCGGGCGGTCAAGTCTTTTTTCAACGCCTGTACTGTGGACGATTTCGTGGAAGGCTGTCGAATAAAATTCGCCTGCCTTCTTGCCGAACTGTCTACGTTCGGGGAGTTGGATATAATCTTGTCTTGGCGAATAGAAAGCCGAGTTACCGCCGTATCGGATTTCGATTTGCTCACGTACCGAATACGCGTTTATTAAATCTTCGGCTTGTTCTTCGGGTGAAAACGTTGTTTCGGTTGTCGTTTTTACTTCTTCGAAGGTCAAAGGTTTTACGCCGTCAACGTCGTCAATGTGAAATACTTGATAATAGCGAAGGTATGGAATTTTTACAAGCTTTTCTTCGTCGTTTTCGTCTTTGGTTTTGGTTTCAATCCATTTCCAAAAAACTACGATTTCCGCGCTTGCGCCTTTCCTGATTTTACCGCCGACGTCCTGCCATTGCTTAAAGCTTGCGTATTCGCCTGCACGGCTTAACAGCATTTGATTAAGTGGGCTGTATGCGGTTTTCGTAATGCGATTAAACGCAACCTTCCGCAGGTCTTCCGCGCCCCTGATAGCGATACCCGACATTTTCCAAGGCTTATGCCAAGGGATAATGCCGTTTTCTAACTGCTTGATAATGCGGTTTGTTACTTCTTCATAAATGTCAAATTTGGTCATAGTGAAAACTCCTTAAAAAATAGAAATAGAGGTGTAAGGTTGCCCTTACACCTCTTAATGAGGGGTAACCATATCCATAGTCTTTTACCGTCAAGGGGGAAAACCTGCATAGGTTTTCAGTAAAAAATTTTGTGGTAAGCTACCGCATTAAGGAACAAAAATTTTTACGACCCTTTACTGTAAAAGCGGATATGATACAGCTCCGATACAAAGCAAATAAAACTTTTAAGGGGTAAAATACAATAAAACGGTTGACAAAACCCAAAAACCGTGATATACTACACGTATCGAATAAAAGGAGCGATAAAAATGACAATAGCATTGAAGAAATTGAAAATGGCAATGACGGCATTGAATATAACGCAAGTTGACCTTGCAACGCGAACAAATCAAACGCAAGCAAATTTATCGAAGAAAATGTGTATGGACAATTTACGCATAAATGAGTATGCAACGTTAGTTGATGCTCTTGGGTGTAGGTTGGACATAATAATAACGTTACCTGACGGAACGACTTTGTAAGCGAAAAAAAGAAAAAAGCGGATAGGCAACACAAGCGGTTTAGCGTGTGCCTATCCCTTTTCTTTTTTGCGAAAAAGTGGTCAGTAGTAATTATTTATAGGGGGTATAAAATATGCGAACTTTTAGACATTTGACGAAGACAAATCGTCTACAATTAGAAACTATGTTAAGGACAAAAGTATCGATTAGAGAAATTGCCAAAACCTTGGAAGTACATATTTCAACGATTTATCGTGAAATTAAACGTGGGGAATACGAGCATCTTGACGGCTCTACGTGGTTGACGGAAAAACGTTATTCTTGCGATAAAGCGCAAGAAAAGTATGAGTTTAATTTACGGCAAAAAGGTGCTGAAATTAAACTCGGCAAAGATTATGAGTACGCTGAATATATCGAAAGAAAAATTATTGACGATAAATTATCCCCTTTGGCTGTTCTCGGCGAGATTAAGCGAAAGGGATTAAAATTTAACACGACAATTAGCGTAAATACTTTGTATAAGTATATTGAAAAAGGTTATTTTTCGCGCTTAGAAATTCGTCATTTACCTATGAAGGAAAAACGAAGAAAAGGGAAACGTTCGGTAGTTATTAAGCGTGCGCCAAAAGGCATTAGCATCGAGAAACGTCCGATTGAGATTTTAGAACGTAAAACTTTTGGTCATTGGGAAATGGACTGTGTTTGTGGCCCTACGCTTAATACACTTTTAGTGCTTACCGAACGTTTAACGCGAAAGGAAATTATTTTTCCGATGCCGAATCAAAAAAGCGAAAGTGTATTGCGCTGTTTGAATCGGTTAGAATATCGTTTCGGTAAGACGTTCAAAAAGGTGTTCAAAAGTATTACCGTAGATAACGGGTCAGAGTTTTCCGATTATCAGGCGTTGCAACGTAGTATATTTGGGAAAGACAATCAACGTACAACTCTTTATTATTGCCACCCCTATTGTAGTGCCGAACGTGGTACTAATGAACGTATCAATCGTGAAATCCGCAGGCTTATTCCAAAAGGTAGCGATTTGTCAAAATATAGCATTGAAGATATTCAATGTGTCGAAGATTGGGTAAATAATTATCCACGGCAGGTTTTAGGATTTGCGACGTCGAAAGAGTTGTTTGACGAACAGTTATTAACGGTAGCGTAAAAGATATAGACAATAAAAAAGAAAACAAGCCTTTGCTTGTTCTTTTTGTCGTGTAAAAATTAGGTTTTTAGAGTAAAAGACGGTATTTTTTGTACCGTCTTTTACTGTTTTTCGATGCAATTATATCACAAGAAAAAATTTTTCAAGAATTTTCGCATTTTCTCTTGACTTTTTCAAGCTTTTTTGAAAATAACCGCGTTGCCGTTTTTTGCAACGCGGTTATCAAAGTCATACCTTTGTTATACTTTTTCTACGCTTTCAGACGCGCTTTGCGTTACAAACGTAATGCTATTCGCATAGTTGAACATGTCCGCCTTCAAATCGTCGTAATTCTTCGTGAAAGACGCAAACTGAATCAGCCAGAACGCGTCATCACTCTTATGGCAAGTCGCCAGATACTTATAATCGTTGCCACTTAACGTTTTTTCGTATTCGAAATACGCATAGCCCTCATCGGACATCTCATACTCGACCTCCAAACCGTTCACCTGGATCGTAGTCGTCGTATACTGCTCTACACTCCAATCGCCTACCCCAGGAAACACATCAAATTCCTCCTTCAGAACCATGACGAGCATATCGGGCGATTCGTAATAACAGGTTTGCGTAATATATTCCTTCTCGACAAATTTTTCCGTCAAAGTGATGGACACGCCTGCCTTGGAAAATGTCTTTTCCCCAGCCGAGCACCCCACAAAGCTTGCCACGAGAAGGATTACCGAAAACAATACGGATAACTTTTTCAAAATAGACTTCATAAAATTTCTCCTATTTGTTTTTCAAAAG
>JAZRDK010000059.1:0-6264 GCA_045660225.1 Candidatus Scatosoma sp. | reverse complement strand
CGAAGTCCACGCGCGCCCGTCTTTAAACGGATTGCCGTTTGCGCGATTTCCTTCACCGCTTCGTCTTCCACGGTGAGTTTTACGCCGTCGAACCCAACAAGTTTTTGGTATTGCTTGATAATGGCGTTTTTCGGTTCGGTTAAAATTTTAACCAGCGCTTCTTCGCCAAGCGGATCTAAATTGACGACGATAGGAATTCTGCCCACGAATTCGGGAATCAAACCGAACTTCGTCAAATCCTGTGGTTTCACGTCGTCCAAAACGGTGTAATCCGCTTCGTTTGCACCTAAGCGCACCTTACCGCCAAACCCAAGCGTCGTGTCGTCCTTTCTTGAAGACACGATTTTGTCCAAGCCTACGAACGCACCGCCACAAACGAACAAAATGTTCGTCGTGTCGATACGAAGGCACTCCTGGTTGGGATGCTTTCTTCCGCCCTGGGGGGGCACGCTTGCCGTCGTGCTTTCGATAATTTTGAGCAAAGCCTGTTGTACGCCTTCACCCGAAACGTCGCGCGTAATCGATACGTTTTCGCTTTTTCTTGCAATCTTATCGATTTCGTCGATATAGATGATACCGCGTTGCGCGCGCTCGATGTCGAAATCGGCGTTTTGGATAAGTTTCAAAAGAATATTTTCCACGTCTTCGCCAACGTAACCCGCTTCGGTCAACGTCGTCGCGTCCGCCGTCGCGAAGGGCACGTTCAAAATTTTTGCCAACGTACGCGCAAGCAAGGTTTTACCGCTACCCGTCGGACCAAGCAACAAGACGTTGCTCTTTTCAATTTCAACGCCGTCGTCGTCGGATTTTTTATTTTTCATCGTCGCGTTGATGCGCTTATAATGGTTGTAAACGGCAACGGAAAGCACGCGTTTCGCCTTGTCCTGCCCAACGATATACTTATCAAGCTCCGCCTTGATTTCAGCAGGCTTTTTCAAAGGCACTTCTTCGCCCTGTTTTTTATCGTCTTCCCATTCTTCGACCATCGAACGGCAAATTTCCACACACTCGTCGCAAATGCACGCGCCGTCGGGACCCGTAATCAAGCGACGAGTTTCTTCCTTCGGTTTTCCGCAAAACGAACAATGTTGATTTTTATTCGACATAGTTTTCTCCAACTTTTTTATTATTATCAGTATGCGCCTTGGCGCTTTTTTGTGCCTTTCGCCTTTTCAATCCGTACACGGTAGCCCCGTTTTTGTTTTTTAGGATTAAAAACGCGCAAAACCCCAAGCGGAAGCCTTGCGCGTTGAAAAGCGGTTTTTGGGGTTATCTTCTAACAAACACCTTGTCGATAAGCCCGTAATTTCTCGCCTCTTCAGCCGACATATAATTATCGCGGTCCGTGTCGCGTTCAATCGTCGCCATATCCCTGCCCGTGTTTTCCGCAAGAATACGATTGAGCTTTGCCTTCGTGCGAAGGATATGCTCTGCCGCAATTTTTATGTCGCTTGCCTGACCCTGCGCGCCACCAAGGGGCTGATGAATCATAATTTCCGAGTTGGGCAAAGCATAACGCTTACCGCGAGCACCGCTGGAAAGCAAGAACGCGCCCATCGACGCCGCCAAACCGATACAAATCGTGGAAACGTCGCACTTGATATAATTCATCGTGTCGTAAATCGCCATACCCGCCGAAACGGAACCGCCGGGCGAATTGATGTACAAACTGATGTCCTTGGTCGAATCCTTACCTTCCAAGTAGATGAGCTGAGCAACGACGGTGTTTGCCACCGCGTCGTCAATTTCACCGCTCAAAAAGATAATTCTGTCGTCCAACAGACGGGAATACAGGTCGTACGAGCGTTCACCTGACGCCGTGCGTTCTACTACGTAGGGGATTAAAACGTTTTTTTCCATTTTCGTTCCTTATTCGTTTGAATTAGTCTTCAACGTACATTTCGTTGTTTGCCTTAAGCAGTGCAAAAAGCTTGGTAAGGACGATGTCGCTACGGATATATTCGATTTGACGGGGGTCCATATTCTTCTTGTATTCTTCCGCCGTCTTATCCACCGAAGCAGCCTGTTCTGCAATTTTTGCATCGACTTCTTCTTCAGTAGCTTCTACGCTTTCTTCTTTGATAAGCTGGGAAATGATAAGCTGGTTCAAAACCGTCTTCTTCGCCTGTTCTTCGTAGTTCTTTCTAAAGTCAGCTACGCTGATTTTAAGGAAATCAAGGTAGTCTTGCAATTTAAGACCTTGATACATAAGCTGATATTCAAACTTTTGTACCATACCGTCAACTTCTCTATCAATCATCACTTGGGGAATTTCCGCTTCCGCATTTGCAGCGATAGCGTCCAAGATGCTGTTTTCGGTGTCGTTGTTTGCGCGTTGGTCAGCCTGCTTTTGCAATCTTTCCTTCGCCTTTGCCTTGTATTCTTCTACCGTTTCGCTACCCGTAGCTTCCTTGATGAATTCGTCGGTAACTTCAGGAAGTTCTTTTGCTTGAATCTTGTTGAGTTTCACCGCGAATACCGCCGCCTTGCCTTTCAAGTTTTCCGCCTGGTAGTTTTCAGGGAAGGTGACGTTTACGTCTTTTTCTTCGCCTACGTTCATACCAACAACCTGGTCTTCAAAACCGGGGATGAATTGACCGCTACCAAGCGTCAAGTCAAAACCTTCCGCTTCGCCACCTTCAAATTTCACGCCGTCAACCGAGCCAACGAAATCGATGTTGACGATGTCGCCGTTTTGTGCAGGACGGTCAGCCACTTCGATTTTGCGTGCGTTTCTTTCCTGAACGCGCGTAACTTCCGCGTCGACGTCTTCGTCCTTAACAATATACGCGAATTCCTTGATTTTCATACCCTTGTACTGGGAAATTTTCACTTCGGGTTTTACAGGTACGATAGCAACCAACGTTACGAGGTCTTCTTCAAGCTTGTCCACGGAAACTTCGGGGTCGCCGACGAAGGTGTATTTCTTTTCTTCTTTATCCAAAATTTTACCGTAGTTTTCGGAGAAAAGAAGGTTGAGCGCGTCTTCAAAGAATACGCCTTTACCGTAAACGCTTTCAATGACGTTTTTGGGTGCTTTGCCTTTGCGGAAACCGTTGATAGCAAACTTGCCTCTCGTTTTAAGGTACGCCTTTTGAAGGGCGTCCTTCCACTCTGCACCGTCAAATTTCATCGTGATTTTTACCGTGCTCTTTTCTGCCACTTTGGTCGTGTACTTCATAATTTTCAATATCTCCTAAAAAGTATTCGTTTTTTCGTTTTTCGAACGCCTATTATTTTACCATATTTATTAAAGAAAATAAAGCGTTTTTGCCTGAATTTTATTTACAATTTCAAAAATTTAGGCTATAATTTAATCGAACGGGGGCTTTTTCGCTTTCTTTCGCAAATTTTTGAAAAAGGAGCGCGCGTATGCCACAGGACGCCTTTCATATTCATCGCATCGTTGACGAGCTTCGTCCGCTTCTTCAAGGCGGTAAGGTCAACCGCGTTTCGCAAGTGAATAAAGACGAGCTGACGCTTATTATATACACGGGAAAACGCACGCTTAAACTCATTTTAAGCACAAATGCAAGCGGTGCGCGCGTTTGCGTTTCGAAAACGGAAAAAGAGCCCGCGCCCGTCGCGCCGAATTTTTGTATGTTGCTTAGAAAGCACCTGCAAAACGCCGAAATTCTCTCCGTTCGTCAACACGATTTTGAGAGAATTGTGGAAATCGACTTTTTTTGCACCACCGATTTTTCGCAAAGCAAGCGCACCTTGCATATCGAGCTGATGGGCAAGTACTCGAATATTCTTTTGACGGAAAACGGCGTCATTTTAGGCGCGCTAAAAACCGGCTCTTTAGAAGACAACACCAAGCGAATTTTGTTTGCCGGCGCAAAATATCTCTACCCCGACCCACAAGACAAACTTTCGCCTTTCGACGGGGCAGGTATTCGTTCACGCCTTCAAAACCATCTTTCTACCCACGCGGAAACGCTGGATAAAGAAGGGTTGGCCACCTTTATTTTCGACAACGTTTTCGGTTTAGCTCTTCCGACGGCAAGGGAGCTTGTGCGTATCGCGCAGTCACGTCTTGGCGGTTTTGACGCGCTGGTTTCTTCGCCCAAGTTTGCCATCGCGGATTTCATCGGCGAATTTTGCTTAAACGAGCCGTCCGTTCCGCATCTAAAACGCTCTGAAACGGGGTACGCCGATTTCTTTGCTTTTGCCGTGGACGGCGGTGTGCCTTGCGAAACGTTGTATGAGGCGGAAGACGAGTTTTACACGTCGAAAGAAGGCGCGAAGGCGTTTGAACAGGCGAAGAAAAAATTAGAAAACACCGTCCGTGCGTTAAAGAAAAAGCAAACGAAGAAATTGCAAGAAACGTTAGAACGTTTGGCGCAGGCGGACAAGGCGGACGAACTGCGCGAAAAAGGCGAGCTGTTGACAGCGAATTTGTACCGCATAGAAAAGGGCGCAACGTCCGTGACGTTGGAAAACTGGTACGCGCCCGAAGGTGGCGAAGTGAAGATTGCGCTGGATAGCACGTTGACGCCGTCGCAAAACGCGCAACGGTATTTCAAAAATTATAATAAGTTTAAGCGCGCGAAGGAAATTTTGACGCCGATGCTGAAAAGTGAACGGGACGAGCTTTCATATACGGACAGTCTTTTGTCTGCGGTTGCGCTTTCGGAAACGGAAACCGACCTTAAGGAAATCGCCCAGGAATTGACGGAGCTTGGACTGATTCGTGCGCCCAAAGCGCGCGTTGGCGGAAAGAAAAAGGAAGAGCCCGTACCCTTCCGCGAATATGTGTTTGAAGGCTTTACCGTTTTGGCAGGCAGAAACAATTTACAAAACGACAGGCTCTTGAAAATCGCCACGGAAAACGACGTTTGGTTGCACACGCAAAAATACCACTCGTCCCACGTCGTCATCGTTACAAACGGGGGGCAGGTACGCGATGAAGTCATAAAATTCGCGTCGGAAATTTGCGCGTATTATTCGGACGGCAGGGACGGGGACAAAATTCCCGTCGATTACTGTAAGCGGAAGTTTGTCAAAAAACCGAATAAGAGCAAGGCAGGTTTCGTCGTCTACACCGACTATAAAACCGCGCTTGCGACACCCAACGCCCACAAAGAATTTTTAGTATGAAAAAACCCGACCGATTTGGTCGGGTTTTGTTTTTCATTTTTGCTTACGCGTTGGGATAAACGCTTGCCTTTTTCTTGTCTTTGCCCATTCTTTCGTACCTTACGACACCATCAACAAGCGCAAACAACGTATCGTCTTTACCGATAGCAACGTTCGTGCCGGGGTGAATTTTCGTACCTCTTTGGCGGACGAGAATATTGCCTGCGAGAACTGCCTGGCCGTCGCTACGCTTTACGCCAAGTCTTTTCGCTTCGCTGTCTCTACCGTTGTGGGAAGAACCGGTACCTTTTTTATGAGCGAATAAACTGATAAAAATCATCTTTATTTCTCCTTAAAATTCTAAATTTGTCTTCGCTTTTACGCGAGTTTGCGATTAAAGTTCGATTTTTTCAACTTTAACTGCGGTGAAGGGCTGTCTGTGACCTTGCTTTTTACGCTCGTTCTTCTTTGCCTTATACTTGAAGACGATAATCTTCTTGTCTTTAGCCTGCTTAACGACCGTGCCGGTAACTTTTGCGGATTCTACTTCCGCGCCCGTCTTGATACCGTTTTCGTCGGCAACCATAAGCACTTTGAAGGATACGGATTCGCCTTCGTTAGCGTTGAGTTTTTCAAACTTAACGATATCGCCTTCCTGCACCTTGTACTGCTTGTTCCCGTTATCGATAATAGCGTACATAAAGTTTTTTACCTCCTCTTTCCAGTCTCGAAGTCAAGGCGCGCCGTTTTTCGGGGGTTTTTCGACCCGTTTTCCGTAAAAACGCCGACTTAAAAAAGCCTTTCTCTATCGGCTCGACTATCACTATACCACATACCTTTCTTTTCCGTCAAGCGTTTTTTTGCCTTTTTTCAAACTTTTTTCACTTTTTTTCTTCTATATATAATATAAACACACGCATAATTTTTCCGCCTTTTAACAAACTGATAAAAAAGGAGATTTGTCTATGTCAAACGAAAACAAAAAGAAACTGGAAGAAGCTTTGGCGGAAATGTATAGAAACGCGGAGCTCGCTTTAACGTCCATTTCCGACATTTTGCCTGCAGTCCACGACGAAGAAATTAAAAACGAGCTGTATCGTCAACACGAAGCCTATGAAAATTTCTCCGCGCGCGCATCTCAGCTGGCGCGGGATAGGGGCGTGGAAGTAAAAGAGCCAAACC
>JAZRDK010000058.1:0-18152 GCA_045660225.1 Candidatus Scatosoma sp. | reverse complement strand
GGACGTTACTACCATTACGGACAAACCGAAACAAAGACAGGAAATTGCCACGGCGATTATCCCCGAATCTAAGTACGACGATATGTTAGAATACGTCCGTCAACAAACGGAAATCGGCAAGCAAACGTACTTCGTTTGCGCGAAAATCGACGACGATGAAGAAGGCGCGATTATCAGCGTAACCGAGCTTTTCGACGAACTGAAAGGCAGACTTCCCACCGTCCGTTTTGGTCTGCTCCACGGCAGGATGAAGGAAAAGGAAAAGACGGAGATTATGACTGCGTTCAAAAACGGCGACTACGATTGCTTGGTTTCGACGACGGTCATAGAAGTTGGGGTGGACGTACCCAACGCCACGACGATGATTATTTACAACGCCGAACGGTTTGGGCTTTCGCAGTTGCATCAGCTTAGGGGGCGCGTTGGGCGTGGCGCGGATAAGAGCCATTGCTTCCTTCTGATGGGCACGGAAACGGAAACCGCCAAAGAACGGCTTTTGACCTTGAAAAACAGCGCGGACGGGTTTAAGATTGCGGAAAAGGACTTGGAAATGCGTGGCAGTGGCGATTTCTTCGGCACAAGACAGTCGGGTAAAATGTTGACGGATATTAAAAATTTGCGCTATTCCACGGGCGTTATATTCACGGCGAAAAAGCTTTCCGACGAAGCCTTCGAAAGGGGGCTTGCGGACGAAAAATTGCGGATGTCGGCGCTTAGGAAATACGAAAGTTTGAAGGACGTCGTTCTCAATTAAAGCAAATAAAAAAGCACACCTAAATGGTGTGCTTTTCTTGTGTAGTAAATACGTTGATAATGGTTTTTTTCTTTTGCTTGGCGTAGAGATAGGCAAGTTTTGTCCCACTATTAGGTTGATAAAAAGACACGCAATTTTTTGCGTATTTTCTCTTGGGCGGTTTGTAATTTTCGTCGTAATAAAACACGCAAAAGTCACTTGCGTTTATCATCGCTTGGTTGCGCTCGGTATACGTTGCCCTGCCTGCTTGTTCGATGTGGCTGGGCATATACGTATCGTCGTAAAACTCTAAAAGATAATCGGTGTAATACTGGGGGATAATGGGATATTGCGAACGTACGTAAACCAACCGTATTTCAGGATAGTCTTTTTTCAATTCCATCGAAACGCTTTGACATAGACTGTTAAACTGACTTTTGCTACCGAAAAGAAAAACACGCACGTTTTGGCTTTCAATTAAGTCGGTTAACGTAGCCTTGATAGTGGCGGATAATTGTGCGGTTGGCTGGACGTTTCTATGTCCGATAAGACAACAAGTTTTCATTATCGCTCCTTGATAAGGCGAACACTTTGCTTAAAAAAAGTGCGCCAACCGAAGTTAACGCACTAAAAACGCAAACTCCGAGTCGCCAAACCAACTTGAGCCAACAAGAACACCCTGTCTTTTACAAGCGGAATTTGCATTTTTAACAAAATTCACTATGTAAAAGACAAAAAGGTATAATACCCCTATAAAAGGCGTCTTTTTTCCAGATTCAGTTGGTTTGGCGTTATTAGTATAGCACATTTTTGGGGTTTAATCAATAGTTTTGCGCGAAAAAATAAAAACTCGGTTTTGCACAAACCGAGTTTTTGTGTGTTTTTTATCCACTTTATCTTTCTTGCAAGACGGCAATTTCGTTGGCGCACGTTTTTGCCTATCCGAAAGGGCGATGGTAAAAGGGAACGGTTATGGCAAACAAAACGTCCGTAAACACCTGCCATTTATTATGGCAAAAAGAGATAGCATTATCGATAGAAAAGGACATTTTTTTGTGTTTAGGAAAGAAAAAGGCAAAAAAAACGAAAAAAATTTTCGGTGGGTATTGACGGATAGCAAATTTTGTTGTATAATAATGACGGAATAACCGATTGTGGGGCAGGGGCTGTTTCCACAAAGGAGTAAGGAGAATACGGTATGGCAGGTAAGAAAACCGATTTGGCAATCGACGTTTCGAAATTGAAATACGACAAAGACGGACTGATTCCCGTCGTTGCGCAGGATTATGAAAGCGGTGAAGTTTTGTCGCTTTTGTATATGAACGCGGAAGCGGTAGAGTTGACGTTCTCGACGGGGTATGCGCATTATTACAGTCGTTCGAAGAAAACGGTTTCTAAGTTTGGGGAAAACGTGGGCAATACGCAAACCGTGAAAGTTGCCTTCCTTGACCACGACCAAGACACCCTGCTTTTGAAAGTAAAACAAAGGGGCAAAGCGGACGCTGGAAACGGTGCGTTTAGTTGCTTTAACGAACAGATTCTTGGTCAGTACAACGAAATCGGCGGTGAAATGTTCGGCAGATTGCAACGTATTATCGCGGACGTGAAGGCAAACCCCGAAGACGGCGCGTACACCAGTTTCTTGTTTGTTCGCGGTGTCGACCGTATCGGTAAAAAGGTGGGCGAAGAGGCGGTGGAACTCGTTATTGCGTCGAAAAACGACGAGAAGACGGGCGTTGTCAACGAGGCGGCGGACCTTTTGTATCACGTAATGGTGCTTTTGAACGCGAAAGGCGTTAAACTTTCGGAAGTGTGCGCTGAACTTTGTAAGCGTAACAGATAATAAGGATAGGATAAGGGGATTTGAGAGAAAGACGCGCGGTGTTTACCGCGCGTCTTTTTTGCAAGCGTTTCTAAAAATCGTCAAAATTCGACGATTTTTTTCTTTGCAGGTGTGCTAATATAGGGACTGAAACGGGAATAAAAGGAGAAAGACGGTGGCAAGGAAAATCGTCGTAACGTCAGGGAAAGGCGGGGTTGGCAAAACGACGCTCGCCGTATATTTGTCTATACAGCTGGCGAAAAAAGGACAACGCGTCGTTTTGTGTGACGCGGATTTTGGGTTAAACAACGTCGACGTTACGGCAGGCGTTGAAGGATTGGCTGTTTACGACGTCGTGGACGTCATTGAAGGCAGATGCAGGGCGAAACAGGCGCTTGTCCAGCACCCGAAATTTCCAAATTTATACCTTTTGTCCAGTACGCGCGCCACGCCCGAACGCTACGTGTCGCCACAGTCGATTAAGGTGGCTTTGGACGCGCTTTCGCCGTCGTTCGACTTTATCTTGATTGACTGCCCTGCGGGGATTGACGAAGGGTTTCACCGCGCCGTCGCTACGGCGGACGAAGCGTTGGTTGTGACGACACCGCATATTTCCGCCCTGCGCGATGCGGATAAGGTGGTTACCGTCTTAAAAAGTTACGCCTTACATACGATTGCGTTGGTGGTGAATATGGTGCGCGGTGATAGGTTGGTTGCAGGCGGTTGTCTTTCGCCTGCGGAAATTGAAAAGCTGATAAAAATTCCGCTTATCGGCGTGATTCCTGAAGAAGACGGCATCTATCGCGCCGACCTTTCGTACGTGCATCCTGCCTTTAAGGCGCTTGCCGTGGGGGTTTTGACGGGCAAGAAAAAACTGTACGACCCGACGAGAAAATACAGCGGATTCTTCGGTGGCGTACGACGTGTTTTGAAGGAGCGGTTATGAAAAACAGTAGGGAATTCGAGCGGATAAACAGCGTAATTCAGGCGGATAAATCGGTGATGAGCGACGGGTGCAAGGCGCTTGTTTTGCAGGATTTTGCGGAAAAATTTAACGAGTATTTCGACCTTATCGGTTTGCCAAGGCTGGAAATTGCCTGCAAAAACGGAACGTACGCGGTGGAAATTCAGTTTTTTGCAGAACGGATTAAGCAATTTAACGTATTGAAATAAAGGGGGGTTAAGCATTTGAAAAGAAAATTTGACGTCATTACGGATTCGGCGTGCGATATGCCGAAGTCATATTATGAAAAACACGACGTGGGCGTCGTGGCGCTTGGGTTTACGATGGACAACGTCAATTACGAAGGTGCGTGCGGTCAGCATATTGACGAAAAGACGTTTTATGCGAAAATGCGCGCAGGGAGTATGCCGACGACCTACCAGGTGACGGCGGAAGAAGCAAAAGGGAAAATGGAAGAGAGTCTGCGCCAGGGCAGGGACGTGCTTGTCGTGGCGTTTTCGTCTGGGCTATCGGGTACGGCAGGCAGTTTTTTCGTGGCACAAAGGGAGCTTATCAAACGCTATCCCAAGCGGAAAATCGTCGTCGTGGACTCGCTTTGCGCGTCGATGGGCGAAGGGTTGCTTTTAGATTATGTCGTCAAAAAGGCGGATTCGGGCGCGGAAATAGAAGAAACCGCCGAGTTTGCGGAAGGACTGAAAGGGAAGATTTGCCATCATTTTACCGTAGACAATTTATTCCACTTAAAGCGTGGCGGAAGGGTGTCGTCGACGACGGCGGTCATCGGCTCTATTTTGAAAATTAAGCCGATTATGAAGATGGACGCGGAAGGCAAGTTGACTGTGGTTGGCAAAGCGATGGGTAGAAAAAAGGCGTTGACGACGCTTATAGAAAACGTGTTGGCGTCGGCGGACGTGGGAGAGAAAGACCCTATTTTTATCAGTCACGGCGATTGTAAAGCAGACGCGGAATACGTGAAAGAGTTGTTGCTCTTGAAATTTCCGTCCGCAAAAATAAAGATACACTACGTCGGCTCGGTCATCGGTACGCACGCGGGCGCAGGCGTGCTTGCCATCTTCCATAAAGGCAAAACCAGATAAAAAATCACCCCGCTCAGCGTGCTGGACGGGGGTTGTTTTATGCAATTTCTACGACGCTCAAAACGCCGTTTTCGACACGGAAACGTACGTCAAACGCGCCAAAGCGCATGCCGTAAATACGCGTGGGGTCGTCTTGGTAGGACGGGCGTGGGTCGTCGGCAAGACACTCGATAAGTCCTTCTCGTTTTTCCAGCGGAATTTGTTCTAACAGGTGCGTGGGAAAATCGACTTGCAGACGATAATTTTCCGTCCTTCCTGCATAGCCCGACTTTGCGTTTTCAACGGCGTCGGCGAAGGGGAGATAGGGCTTGACGTCGAAAATGGGCGTACCGTCTAAAAGGTCTGCCCCGGAAACGGTCAGCGTGGCTTTGCCGTTTTCAAGCTCGATTTTTTCAAGACGGACGACGGACAAACCCAAAGGGTTTGGGCGGAAGGGAGAACGGCTGGCAAACACGCCCACTCGCTCGTTTCCGCCAAGTCGGGGCGGGCGCACCGTCGGCGAAAAATGCGCGGTGTGTGCCTTGGAAAAATCGAAAATCAGCCAAAGATGGGAAAACCCGTCCAGGGCGCGGAAGGCGTCCGCGTCCGAGTATTCGGGCAAAAACACGATTTTCGAGAGTACGGCAGGCGCGCGTCCGCTTTGGCGCGGTATGCCGAATTTTTCCTTGAAATCGTTTTCGATATACGCAATGGGGGTTAAGAGAAGTTCGTCTTGTTTCATATCCCTAATTATAACCGCAAAAAAAGCGTTTGTCAAGGCGAAAAAAATGAAAAATCAAAAAGAAAATACGCGCGCGGGCGCGAAAAGGTTTGTATTATTCTTTCACTTGTATTATAATATAGGGGCATTGTAAACCAAGGAGTGATGGTATGGATAATCAAATGTATTACGACAACACTGTTTCCAGCAAGGGACAAGTAAGCGAGTGGGTTACGTTCGGTGGCGACGACGACGCAAATATCCGCGTTTTGTTTATCGGCAACTCGATTACTCGGCACGAGCCGGCACCACAAATCGGTTGGACGGGCGACTGGGGTATGGCTGCGTCGTCCAAGGAAAAAGATTACGTACATCTTACCGTTGAAGATTTGAAAAAGAAATACGGCAAGGTGAAATACTGTATCGCGCAAATGGCGATTTGGGAGCGTGATTTCACCAACGACGAAATTTTGAAAAGCTACTGGCAGGCGCGTGAGTTTTCCGCGGACGTCGTTTGCGTGCGTATCAGCGAAAACGCGCGAAAGACGAATCCGCGCGTGGATGAATACGGCGAATCGCTGGAAAAAATGATTCGCTATTTCGCGCACAAGGAAGGGTGTAAGGTCGTTATGACGGAAATGTACTGGCACGTGCAAGTCTTCGACGACGCCATCTACGCCGTTGCGAAAAACTTGGGCATTACGCCCGTGCCCTTAAACGATTTGGGCGAAGACAAGAGTATGGGCGCGTACGGGTTATTCGAACACGAAGGCATACAAGGTCATCCTGGCGATAAAGGTATGCGCACGATTGCGGACAGGTTGGTTAAGGCAATTATTGAATAAAACGAAAAATATTCAAGTTTTATGCAATTATGCGCAATATACACAAAATATACGAAAAACCTTGAAATATTTATAAAATAAGGCGTAAAAAAGGTTTGACAAAGGGAAAAATGCGTTGTATAATACGTGTATAAAATGAATATATATGCAACGGAACAACCGTTGAAGGAGAAAAGGTTATGGAAAAGAAAGACATTAAAAAGGTAGTTTTGGCGTATTCGGGCGGTTTGGATACGTCGATTATTATTCCTTGGCTCAAAGAAAATTACAACAACTGTGAAGTCATCGCGGTCAGCGGAAACGTAGGACAGGCGGACGAGTTGGACGGCTTGGAAGAAAAGGCGTTGAAAACGGGCGCGTCGAAATTGTACGTAGAAGATTTGACGGACGAATTCGTGGACGAATACATTATCCCCACGATGCAGGCGGGCGCGAAGTACGAAGAATACCTTTTGGGTACGTCGTTTGCGCGTCCTATCATTGCAAAACGTATCGTTGAAATTGCGAAGAAGGAAGGCGCGGATGCAATTTGCCACGGTTGTACGGGTAAGGGCAACGACCAAGTACGTTTTGAATTGACGATTAAGGCGTTTGCACCCGATATGCACATCATCGCGCCTTGGCGTGAGTGGTCGATTAAGTCGCGTGAAGAAGAAATCGAATACGCGGAAGCGCACAACGTGCCTTTGAAAATCAACAGGGAAACCAACTACTCCAAAGACAAAAATCTTTGGCATTTGAGCCACGAAGGCTTGGATTTGGAAGACGCTGGCAACGAACCGTTGTACGAAAAAGAAGGGTTTTTGGAAATGGGCGTTTCGCCGTTGCAAGCCCCCGATAAGCCTACGTACATCACGCTCGAATTTGAAAAGGGCAAGCCCGTTGCTTTGGACGGCAAGAAGATGAGCGCAAAGGAAATTATCCTTGCCTTAAACAAGGTCGGCGGGGAAAACGGTATCGGGCTTTTGGATATCGTAGAAAACCGTTTGGTGGGTATGAAGTGTCGTGGCGTATACGAAACGCCGGGCGGTGAAATCCTTTACAAGGCGCACAATTACTTGGAAACGCTTTGCCTTGACAAGTACGTGGCGCACAAGAAACAAGAACTTTCCGTTTGCTTTGCAGAACTCGTGTACAACGGACAATGGTTTACCCCCCTTCGCGAAGCGTTGACGGCGTTCGTGGACAAGACGCAGGAAAACGTCACGGGTAAAGTGCGTTTGAAACTGTACAAAGGCAATATTATTAAAGCAGGCGCTTGGAGTGATTATTCGCTGTACTCGGAAGAAATTGCAACCTTCGGCGAAGACCACGTTTACAACCAAGCGGACGCAACGGGCTTTATCAACCTGTACGGACTTCCTATCAAGGTACAGGCGCAGGTAAACCAAGCCAACAAAAAATAAAAGTAAAAAGAAGGACCATTTTTGCCTGTCGCGGAAACGTGGCGGGCAAAGTGCGTATTTTGAAAGTATGGAAAAAATGTGGGCAGGGCGCTTTTTGAAGGCGCTGGACAAAAAAGCGGATGATTTCAACTCGTCTATACGCTTTGATAAAAGGATGTACGCGCAAGATATTCGCGGTTCGATAGCGCACGCGAAAATGCTTGGTAGCGTTGGTATTTTGCCGATGGGCGACGTCGAGTTGATTGTCAAAGAATTGCAAAATATTTACGAAGACCTTGACTCTGGCGCACTTGCGATTGACGAAAACGCGGAAGATATACATATGTTCATTGAAGGCGAATTGACGAAACGTATCGGTGATGCGGGTAAGCGTTTGCATACCTCCCGTAGCCGTAACGACCAGGTTGCCGTCGATATCCGTTTATACCTTCGCGACGAAGCGGAAACGGTGCTTGCGCTTATCAAAGAAACGATTGCCGTTTTGACGGACAAAGCGGAAGAAAGCGCGGACGTGATTGCGCCTGCGTACACGCACTTGCAACGCGCTCAACCGATTTCCTTTGGTCATCAGTTGCTTGCATACGCTTGGATGCTCCGCCGCGACTACGCGCGTATCCAAGATGCCGTGGCGCGTATGGATGCAGAGTGTCCGCTCGGCTCGTGTGCGCTTGCAGGGACAACGTATCCCATCAACCGCGCGTTGACGGCGGAGGCGCTTGGGTTTACGGGCGTTTCGCAAAACAGTTTGGACGGCGTTTCGGATAGGGATTTTTGTTTGGAACTTATGAGTGCGTTCTCTATTTTGATGATGCACCTTTCCAGGCTCTCGGAAGAGTTGATTCTTTGGGCAAGTTGGGAATTTAAGTTTATCGATTTGGACGATGCGTACACGACGGGCTCGTCGATAATGCCCCAGAAAAAGAACCCCGACATGGCGGAGCTGATTCGTGGCAAGACGGGCAGGGTGTACGGAAATCTCGTCGCGCTGTTGACGACGTTGAAGGGGTTACCGCTTGCGTACAACAAAGATATGCAGGAAGACAAGGAAGCCATTTTCGATTCGATAGACACCGTCAAACTCTGTTTGGAAGTGCTTGCGCCTATGCTGGCGACGATGAAGGTCAACGAAGGCAACACCTACCGCGCGGCGCAAAAAGGGTTTATCAACGCAACCGACCTTGCCGACTATCTCGTGAAAAAGGGTATGCCTTTCCGCTCGGCGTATAAAATCGTCGGTGGTATCGTGGCGGATTGCATTGCGAAGGATTTGGTTTTAGACACCTATCCCTTGGACGAATACAAAAAACATAGCGACTTGTTTGAAGAGAGCTTATACAAGGAAATTTCCTTGGAAACGTGCGTGCAAAAACGTACCAGCGAAGGTGGCGCTTCGCCTGAATCCGTACGCAAACAAATCGCGCAGATGCGTAATTTTTTAGGCGAGTAAAAGGAAGAAGAAATGAAAAAAGTGTTTATTGACGGCAGTGCGGGTACGACGGGACTTCGAATTTTCGAGCGTTTGTCGGCGCGCGACGACGTGGAAATCGTCGTTTTGCCCGACGACAAAAGAAAAGACCCTGTGGCGCGCAAACAAGCGTTAAACGGTGCGGACGTGGCGTTTTTGTGTCTGCCCGACGACGCGGCAAGAGAGGCGGTGGCTATGGTGGAAAACCCCGACGTTACCGTTATCGACGCGTCGACGGCGCATAGGACGTTGCCCGACTGGGCGTACGGTTTCCCCGAACTTTCTTCGGCGCACGAAGAAAAGGTGCTCTCGTCTAAGCGAATTGCCGTACCCGGTTGCCACGCCAGCGGGTTTATCGCGCTTATCTATCCGTTGATAGAAAAAGGACTTATTAAAAAGGACGTGCGTTTGACCTGCCACTCGATTACGGGGTATTCGGGCGGTGGCAAGAAGATGATTGCCGAATACGAAGAAGAAGGCAGGGACGAATTGCTTGGCGCGCCTAGACAGTACGCGTTGAAACAAACGCACAAGCATTTGAAGGAAATGAAAGCGATTTCTATGCTGGAAACCCAGCCGATATTCTGTCCGATTGTCGCCGATTTTTACAGCGGTATGACGGTTACCGTGCCTTTGTTTAAGGAAGATTTACAAGGAACTGTGGACGATATTAAGGCGGTGTACAAGGAAAAATACCAAGGCGAAATCGTCAAATATGAAGAAAACGTAGACAAAGACGGGTTTGTTTCGGGCTTGGCGCAGTCGAAAAAAGACGGTATGCGCGTGACGGTAGAAGGCAACGACGACAGAATTTTGTTGATTGCGTCGTACGACAACCTGGGCAAAGGCGCAAGCGGTGCGGCGATTGAGTGTATGAACTTGGCGCTTGGATTTCCGCGGACGAAAGGACTTGTTTTATAAAGAAGGAAGAAGATATGATAAAAGAAATTTTAGGTGGCGTATGTGCGCCCAAGGGTTTTACGGCAAACGGTGTGCATTGCGGTATCCGTAAAAACAAAACGAAGCGTGATTTGGCGCTGATTGTCAGCGAAGTTACGGCAAACGCGGCGTCCGTGTACACGCAAAATCTCGTGAAGGGCGCACCCCTTCTCGTTACGAAAAAGAACATCGAAGACGGCAAGGCGCGTGCAATTATTTGCAACAGTGGCAACGCGAATACGTGCAACGCAAACGGCGTTGAAATTGCGCAAAAGACGTGCCAGGCGCTTTCTAAGGCGTTGGGTATAAACGCAACCGACGTCATCGTCGCGTCCACGGGCGTTATCGGCCAGCCGTTGGATATTACGCCGATTGAGAAGGGAATTCCCGCGCTTGTAGAAGGGCTTGGGGATTACAGCGAATACGCTTGCGAAGGCATTATGACGACGGACACGCGCAAAAAGGAAATCGCGTACGAATTTGAAGTGGGCGGAAAGACGTGCCGTATCGGCGGGATTGCGAAAGGTAGCGGTATGATTCATCCGAATATGGCGACGATGCTGGTGTTTGTGACGACGGACTGCGCCATCTCGTCCGCGCTCTTAAACGAAGCGCTGAAGGCGGACGTGCAGGACTCGTTTAATATGGTCAGCGTAGACGGCGACACGTCGACGAACGATATGGTTTCCGTTTTGGCAAACGGTATGGCAGGCAACAAGGAAATCGTCGAAAAGGACGAAGACTATGCGGTATTTTGTCAGGCGCTTAGCTTGGTTACGACCTATCTTTGCCGTCAAATTGCCGGCGACGGCGAAGGCGCGACAAAGTTGTTAGAGTGCAAGGTTAGGGGCGCGAAGGACGTGAAAACGGCGAAAATCGTTGCAAAATCCGTCATTTGCTCTTCGCTTTTCAAGGCGGCAATGTTCGGCGCAGACGCGAACTGGGGCAGGGTGCTTTGCGCCATCGGTTATTCGGGTGCGGACGTGGACGTTATGAAAGTGGACGTTGCGTTCCGTTCGAAACAAGGCGAAATTCTTGTATGTAAGGACGGGGCAGGCGTTGCTTTTTCTGAAGAACAAGCGAAGAAAATTTTGCTTGAAAGCGAAATTGAAGTGCTGATTTCCCTTGGCGACGGCGATAAAAAAGCGGTGGCTTGGGGTTGCGACTTGACGTACGATTACGTGAAGATTAACGGCGATTACAGAACTTAATTAAGAGAGTGAAATATATGGAAAACACGAAACCTACGATGGAACAGCGCGCGGAAATTTTGACGCAAGCGCTTCCCTATATCCAAAAATATTACGATAAAATCGTCGTCGTGAAATACGGTGGCAACGCCATGATAAACGACGACTTAAAAGAAGCGGTGATGGGCGATATCGTCCTGTTATCGCTGATTGGCGTGAAGGTCGTTTTGGTGCACGGCGGTGGCCCTGAAATCACCGAAATGCTTGGCAAAGTCGGTAAAAAGACGGAATTTGTCAACGGGCTTAGAGTGACCGACCAAGAAAGCGTCGACATCGTGCAAATGGTGCTTGCGGGCAAGGTCAACAAAAACCTTGTCAACCAGTTGCAATGCAAGGGCGGTAAAGCCATCGGGCTTTGCGGTTTAGACGGGCATATGATTAAGGCGAAGAAAATCGACGACAGGCTTGGGTTTGTCGGCGAAGTTACCGACGTCAACGTTTCGCCTATTTTAGACGTTTTGGAAAAGGGATATATCCCCGTAATCTCCACCGTTGGTTACGATTTGGACGGCAACACCTACAACATCAACGCGGATACGGCGGCGGCGCGTATTGCAGGCGAATTGAAGGCAGAATGCTTGATTTCGATGACGGACATCGCCGGTATTTTGCGCGACAAGGACGACCCGTCTACGCTCATTAAGAAAATCTACGCATCCGAAGCGCCGAAACTTATTCGCGACGGCATTATTAGTGGGGGTATGATTCCTAAAATCAACTGCTGTATTGAATCGATTCGAAGAGGCGTAGGCAAAGTATTCGTGCTCGACGGGCGTATCCCGCATGCGATTTTGATTGAAATTTTGACGGACGAAGGCTTGGGCACAATGTTCGTTTCAGGGAATAAATGGTAAGATGTTAAACGTAATTGAAATAGACAAACAATACGTTGCCAACACGTACGCGCGTTTTCCTTTGCAACTTGTAAAAGGCAAAGGCTCGCTTGTGTACGACGAGAAAGGCAAAGAATATATCGACCTGGGCACGGGCATTGCCGTCAACGCGTTCGGCGTAGGCGACGAGATTTGGAAAACGGCGGTTTGCAGTCAACTTGACAAAATTCAGCACACGTCTAATCTCTATTTCAGCGAGCCGTGCGCTCTGCTTGCCAAAACGTTGTGCCAACGTACGGGTATGAGCAAAGTCTTCTTTTCCAATTCGGGCGCGGAAGCCAACGAAACGGCGATTAAGGCGGCGAGAAGGCACGGGGAACTTGCGAAAGGGAAAGACTACAACGTCGTGATTACCTTGAAAAACAGTTTCCACGGCAGGACGATTACTACGCTTTCGGCGACGGGTCAGGACGCGTTTCATCAATATTTTACGCCGATGACGGAAGGTTTCGTACACGCAACGGCAAACGATATTGCGGAGATGGAAACGCTTATAAAAACGCATAAATGCTGTGGAATTATGTTGGAGCTTGTGCAAGGCGAAGGCGGTGTAACCGCGCTTGAAAAAGACTACGTTTTAGCGGTGGAAAAGCTTGCAAAGGACAACGACTTACTGCTGATTGTCGACGAAGTGCAAACGGGCAACGGACGCACGGGCGCGTTGTACGCGTATATGGAATACGGTATTACGCCCGACGTCGTAACGACGGCGAAGGGGCTTGGAGGCGGTCTTCCTATCGGCGCAACCTTGCTTTCCGAACGGGCGCAGGCGTTGTTTACGCCCGGTATGAATGGTTCGACGTTCGGTGGAAACCCGATTGCGTGCGCCGGCGCGCTTAGTATTATCCAGCGTATTGACGATACGCTGATGGACGACGTGAAGGCAAAATCTAAGTATATCGTGGACGCGCTTTCAAAGGCGAAAGGCGTGAAAGGTGTGTCGGGTATGGGCTTGATGCTTGGGATTGAGTGCGAACGCGACGCCTCCGACGTCATTAGCGAGTGTATGGAAAAGGGTGTGCTCGTTATCAAAGCGAAACACAAAGTAAGGCTTTTGCCGGCGCTGAATATCCCTTGGGACTTGTTAAAACGTGCGGTGGAAACGCTGAAAGAAGTGCTTTCGAAATAAAAGGAGAAGAAAAAAGTGAAACATTTATTAAAGCTTATGGATTTGTCGGCGAAGGAAATCACGGGGATTTTGAATCTTGCCGACCAACTGAAATTTGAAAAGAAAAACGGGATTGAACACCACCATTTGAAAGGCAAAACGCTGGGTATGATTTTTGAAAAATCGTCCACGCGTACGCGCGTTTCGTTTGAAGTGGGTATGTACGATTTGGGCGGTTCGGCGTTGTTTTTAAGTTCTCGCGATTTGCAAATCGGCAGGGGCGAGCCCGTACAGGATACGGCGCGCGTCTTGTCGAGATATTTGGACGGGATTATGATTCGTACCTTCGACCAAAAGGAAGTGGAAGACTTGGCGGAATACGGCTCGATTCCTATTATCAACGGCTTGACGGATTATTGTCATCCTTGCCAGGTACTTGCCGACCTTATGACGATTCGCGAATACAAGGGCGCAATCAGCGGTAACAAGCTTTGCTATATCGGCGACGGCAACAATATGACCAATTCCTTAATCGTCGGCGGTATCAAGATGGGTATGGAAGTATCCGTGGCTTGCCCTAAGGGGTACGAGCCGGACGCTGAAATTATGGCTTGGGCGAAGGAAAACGGCAAATTTACCTGCACGGACGACGTTTTCGAGGCGGCAAAGGGCGCGGACGTTTTGTATACGGACGTTTGGGCGTCGATGGGTCAGGAAGCGGAAGCGGAACAAAGAAAGCAAATCTTCAAGGGCTATCAAATCAACGCGAAGGTGATGGAAGTGGCAAACAAGGGCGCAATGGTTTTGCATTGCTTGCCTGCACACCGCGAAGAAGAAATTACCGCCGAAGTTTTCGAGGCGCACGCAAAGGAAATTTTCGACGAAGCGGAAAACAGACTGCACGCACAAAAAGCCGTGCTTGTCAAATGCCTGGGTTGATATGGACGTAAAAACGGGAAAATACCGCCACTTTAAGGGCGGTGAATACGAAGTTGTCGGCGTTGCCAACGATTCGGAAACGCTGGAAAAGAAAGTGGTATACCGCGCTTTGTACGGCGCAGGCGAGCTGTGGGTAAGACCGCTTTCGATGTGGAACGAAGAAGTTGTTTTCGAAGGCAAAACCTGCCGTCGCTTTACCTATATCGGCGACGAAAAGTAGGGGCAGGTATTCTTTCGGGGTATGTTATGACTGTAAATGACGCTGTGGCAAAAAGAGTGATAGGGTTGCTGTCTGAAAAGAAAATGACGCAATATCGTTTGGAACAACTCTCGGGTATCCAGCACGGACATATGCAATGGATTATGAGTGGTAAAAGTAAAACGGTAACCTTGTCAACAGTTTTACGCTTAGCCAATGGGTTTGGTATGACTGTTTTGGAATTTTTGGACAATGATATGTTTCTTTTTGAAAATCTTGACGTGGAATAATCGTCGATAGAAAAAGCCGAGATTGAGTGGTCAATCTCGGCTTTTAATTTTTATAACTTATTTTTTGGACAGACTTTTATACAAATTCCGCAAACGCTACCGCGTCCGACGTCTTGGAAATGCTCTTTCATATATTTCGAGCATTTTTCAGGGTCAAAATTCCGCTCGGTTAATCCGGTTGGTTTTTCGCCGAAAATTGCCCCGGCAGGGCAGGCATTTTTGCAAAGTTGACAATCCCCACACCCGTTTTCAAGGACGGGCAATTCGCTTTGTAAGGGCATATCCGTAAGGATGGTGGCAAGGCGCAATTTGCTCCCAAAATCCGTAGACAAAAACAGTCCGCTTTTGCCAACGAAACCAAGCCCTGAAAGTACGCCAACCGTCTTATGCGGAATTACACCGCGGTAAGGATTATTTTTGCCAAGGCTTTGACTGGCGGCGACGGGCAGGGCGGAAAACCCAAGTTTTTCTATCTCTCGCGAAAGCCGAAAAGCGACGTTATCGAGTAGCGCGTTCGCCGTGCGATAGTGTTGGAAATAGACGAAGGAAGGCGCGTCTTCAATCGTGTTTAACACCGCGTCGGAAAGTTTTACGCCAAGCGAAAGGGCGTAGGTTAGCGAAGGATATTCCTTGACGGGTTTATCCAGCGCGCAAAACCCTACGACGTCCGCGCCGTAGCTTTTGGCGAGTTCTTTTAATTTAGATTGTATGCTTTCGTTCATAGATACATCCGTGGTTTTTTTCTATTATATATCAAGCGCACGCAAAAAGCAAGAAAAAGTTGGGTATAAAAAAAATGTTTTGTGGTAGGCAGGTACCCGTTGAAAAGTGAAACGGGTGGGCAGGTGCGCGTTGAAAAAATAAAAAAGACGATTATTTTTCAAAAAAATCCGCCGAAATGTCATTTTTTCGCATTACATTTTCAAGAAAAAAGCATTTATTTTCTTGCGCGCGGTTCGTAAGTATGATATAATAAGGAAGGGTAGACTCCCCATTTTTACGATTAGGAGATAAAAACGCGTGGGCAACACAAGAATTATCAACGGCGAAATGTTCAAAAACTTATTGCTTGGCGGTGTTTCGAATTTGCAATCGAACGTCAAAGAAGTCAACGAATTGAACGTTTTCCCTATCCCCGACGGGGACACGGGCGAGAATATGTACCTTACCTTGAAGGGTGGCGTGGACGAGCTGGCAAGGGTAGAAGTAAATTCCCTTTGCGTAGAAGCGCGCGCTTTGGCGCAAGGTATGCTTTTGAACGCACGCGGAAATTCGGGCGTAATCTTGTCGCAGCTCTTCTACGGCTTGGCGGAAGGTTTGGAAGGTTTGGAAACGGCAGGACTTACCGAGTTTGCGGAAGCTTTGAAACAGGGCGTTAAATGCGCGTACGGCGCGGTTGCCGTGCCTGTCGAAGGTACGATTTTGACGGTGGCAAGAGAAGCCGTGGAAAACGCGACGAAGACGTTGCAGGAAGATATGACGGCGCAAGACTTTTTCGCCGTATATCTGGACGAAATGAAAAAGTCCTTGGACAAAACGCCGGAGTTGTTGGCGTCCTTGAAAGAAGCAGGCGTTATCGACAGCGGTGGCGCTGGCTTAGTATACATCATCGAAGGGTTTTGCAAGGTGCTTGGCGGTGAGTCCGTCGAACGAGAGTTGGCGGTTGCGTCCGTCGTTTCGTCGCAAAAATCGCTCGATTTCTCGAAGTTTACGGAAGATACGGAAATGAAGTACGGCTACTGTACGGAAATGCTACTTCGTCTTCAAAACGCGAAGACGAATATTTCGGAATTTTCCGTCGCTGAACTCATCGCGTTTTTGGATACGATAGGGGACTCTATCGTTGCTTTCCAAACGGGCTCGGTGGTAAAAATTCACGTGCATACGCTTACGCCTTGGAAGGTCTTGGAATACACGCAACGGTTCGGTGAATATTTAAGCGTGAAAATTGAAAATATGACGTTGCAACACAACGAAACGGTGGAAGTCAAGCCGGAAAAGAAAAAACGCAAACGCGCGCGTAGAAAATACGCCGTCGTAACCGTGGCATCGGGGGATGGATTGATTCAAACGTTTAAGGACTTGGGCGCGGACTACGTCGTGTCCGGTGGTCAGACGAACAATCCTTCCGCGGAAGATTTTATCGAGGCGTTTGAAGAAGTCAACGCCGACTACGTTTTCGTTTTGCCTAACAACGGCAACATCGTTTTGGCGGCGAAACAAGCGGCGTCTATGTACGAAGATTCCGACGTACGCGTTATTGAAAGCAAGAGTATCGGTGAAGGGTATTCCGCGCTGTCTATGCTCGATTACGAAATGGGCGACGTAGACGATATCGTCGCGCAAATGAAAGAGAGCATCGGCGCTGTAACGACAGGTTTTGTTACGCATGCGATTCGCACGACGACTGTGGACGGCGTACACGTAGAAAAGGACGATTTTATCGGCTCGGCTAAGGGCAAGATGCTTGTTTCTACCAAATCGAAGACGGAAACTGCAACTACGCTGATTGACAAAATTTCGGCAGGAAAAGAGTTTTTGATTGCCGTCTACGGCGCAGGCGCAACGGAAGAAGAACGCGCCGTTGTAGCAAACTATGCAGAATCGTTAAAGGGCGTCGAATTTTATGAAATTGACGGCGGTCAAGACGTGTACGATTTCCTGTTTATCGTTGAATAAGGGGAAACCTGTATGAAAGGAAAACGGGCGCTAATCGTGTCCATAATACAATTAGCCGTAGGTCTAATTGTGATAGCGGTTTTTGCGGTGGTAGGAGTGAGTGACCAGCATATTGCAAAATGGATAATAACGTTGCTCCTTGCTGTAACCTACGTCGTTTTGGGCGTTATAGGAATTATCGGGTATAAGTCGAATAGTAACAAAAAAGGATAACGAAAATTACTGCTCTTCCCATAGGGATTTTTAGATAATGCAAAAGGATAGCAAAATTTTTGCTATCCTTTTCTTTTTTTGCGCTGCAAAAACACACAACTTAACTTTGTTAAGTATAGTGTGCTATACTTAAATAGTTATAAGACTTTTAAGTAGAGACATTTTCATATTTTTTCTTCAATACTTTATAATGGTTTTCGTTTGATTTATCGCCGTTATTATCAGGAAAAAGGCAATACGGCAAACTATCCGTGTTACGATGTTTTATAACACACGCACAACATTTTCCGTGATTAGGACAAGTAGTTTTGGGGCAAATACATTCTTTTACGTTTTTACAAGACATTTATTCCACCTCCCCTTATGCAAATGCGCTATAAAATAAATACAATGATAACGCCATTAAAACCGCGCCCATTACGATTTTTATTACTTTGCTTACTTTTGCAAATTTTTCGGAGTGTGCAACTTCATTTACAAAGCCAACCGAAGTACCTGCAACCAAGATTAAAACGCTATGCCCAATAGAATAAAGCAAGAGCATTAAAACCCCCATAATAATCGTTTGCCCCGTAGAAACAACCGCAGTAATGGCGATTAAAACAGGTGT
>JAZRDK010000057.1:0-20884 GCA_045660225.1 Candidatus Scatosoma sp. | reverse complement strand
ACGTGCCGTCCGGTTCAAGGAACTGCGTGCCACTTGTGTCCGCACCGAGCGGAGCAGGGACTTCGCTTGCATAGAAACCGCCTGCGCCGTTGCCTGCGTCTACGATGATTTTTTTGCCGAGCAGGGGCTTTTCATCGCCCGTCGCTTGGCGTACTTTTTCCACCAGCGATTTTGCGTACGTGGAAAGGTAAGGGGTGTTTTTCACCGTACCTTCCTTGCCTTCCGCGAAACGATAATGCCCTGCAAGGGTAAGAATTTCTTTGACGTCGTCCGCTTCTAAACCGCCGTTGTTAAAGAAGAATTTTAAGCCGTTTCTGTTGAAAGGAAGGTGGCTTGCCGTAATCATTACCGAGCCGTCGCACCGCTCGTCCACGTTTATACTTTCGTCTTTCAAGAGCATAAACATCGAAGGCGTAGTCGAAAGCCCTGTCACAAACGCGTTGTGCCCCGTCGAAACGACGCCTTTTACCACCGCCTCGCAAAGTGCGGTTGCGGAGATACGCGAATCGTGGCCGACTGCAACGTTCACCGTCGTCTTTCCCGTCCTGGAAATCAGCCATACGCAAAACGCTTTGGCGATATTTTCAACGGCTTCCACGGTCAAAGTCACGTCCTCGCCTTGCACGCCTTCCGTAGCAACGCCACGGACGTCCGTTCCGTTTCGAAGTTTCAAATATTCTTGTGTCGTCATTTGGTGACTCCTTGTCGTCTTTTTCTTGCGTTTTACCGCTTGCCACGGTAGTCCTATTCTATTATAACGACTTCGTCGTCTTTTTTCAAGTATTTTACCGAAAAAAGTCGGATTTTTTTGCGTTTTTCTTGTAAGAAAAAACACGGCGTTGCCCAAGTGGGAAGAAATATGACTTTTTTGTGAAAATTGCAAAGAAAAACGCCTGCGCTATTGACAAGAATTTTTTAACTCGTTATAATAAAAAAGAAGAAAACAAAGGGGTGTCGTATGAAATTGTTCGACGTATCCACCGACTCTACGGCGGATTTGAAAAAAGCGTATCGTGACGAAAGGGGCGTTTGGTTTGTGCCGTTGACGTTTACGATGGAAAAGGACGGCGCGATTGAACTTGGGGAAGACAGTTTTGAAAAGGAAGAAGAATACGTCGCCTTTTATGAAAAAGTAAGCGCAGGCTATTTTCCGCGCACGGCGAAACTCAATTACGAGGCGCATATCCAGCACTTTACAAACATGGCGAAGGCAGGCGTGAAAGACGTCGTGCATTTCACCATTTCGTCGGGGCTTGCAACGACGATTACGCTGACCGTGCAGGCGGCGGAAGAAGTCAAGGCAAGCTATCCAAACTTCACGGTTTACGCGGTAGACCCGTTGACGGCGACGGTGGGGCAAGGGCTTTTAACGTCGGTTGCCACGGATTGTAGGGATAAGGGTATGTCGGCGAAGGAAACGTACGAATATATTATGAAAATTCGCCAAAACGTCCAACATTGCATTATCCCAAGCGATTTGTTTTATTTGAAGAAGGGCGGACGCGTGTCCGCTATGTCCGCAACCTTCGGCACGATGCTAAATATCAAGCCGATGCTTGCGTTCGACGAAGAAGGAAAACTGAAAACCTTGGAAAAATGCAAGGGTATGAAAAAGGCGTTCTCGCGTGTTGTCGACCATTTACGCCTTGCACCCTTGACGGACGAAGGGAAAATCGTCGTCGTGCATACGAACAATTACGGTGGCGCGCAAGAGCTTGCGTCGCTTATAGAAAAAACGTACGGCGTTGTGCCTGAAATCACCATTATGGGGCCCGTCATCGGCTCGCACGTAGGTCCTGGTTCGGTGTCCTGCGCGTGGCTTTCGGAAAGGACGCGTAGCGAGTTGTTCTCGTCGCTTGTATAAACGAAAAACGGCGTACTTTGCGCCGTTTTTTGCTTGACATTGTTTTTGTAAGGTATTATAATCTAATCACAACCGAATACAAATGCACGGTACGGCTTTTTGAAAAGTCGTTTAATAGGGAAACGAGAAAGCTTTTTTCAAGCGTTGCTCTACTACCCCCGTAACCGTAAGAACGTCGAGTTTGCCCCACTGTATTTTGATGGGAAGGGGTAGGCAGGTACGCGTTGAAAGCGCGCACACGGCGTTGTAAGTCGGGAGACCTGCCCTGCATTTTAGAAGGTGATTTTCTGCGGTGGGCGGAAAAGGCGCGAAGAAACCGCAGGAAATGGCGGTTCGTTTTCACGTACTTTGTCCGAACGGCAGGAAATTGCCGTTCGGAATTTTTTTAGGAGCTTGATTATGAAAACAAAGGTGAGTGCATGGCTTTGCGTCTTGTTGACGTTGGTGGTTACGCTTTTTGGGTTTGCAGGTTGTAAAGACGGGCAAACGAAACAAGTCGTTTTGGAAAAAGTTACCGATACGATGGTGGTGATAAAGGTTATGGAGGCGGACGAAGACGCGACTGCGCTCAGCGCGTTGAACGGCTTGAAAGAGAAAGGCGAAATCGAGTTCACGTCCGTCAGCGGTATGTACGGCGCGTACGTTACGTCTATCAACGGCAAGGAAGAAACGTCGGAAACGACGTCGGGGTACAGTTGGATGCTATATACGTCGGATACGGAATTTTCCAGTACGGAATTCGGCGCTGTGGAATACGAGGGCAAGACGTACGGGCAGGCGTCGCTTGGCGCAAGCTCGCTTGTCGTGAAGGAAGGCGAATATTACGTTTGGTCGTATACGTACTGGTCGTTTTAAGAAGGTAAGACATGAAAAACGTTGGCAAATTTGAAAAAAAACACGTCGCAAAAGAGTGCGCTTTTTTGGCGGTTTTCGTTGCGCTTGTCCTTGCGGTACAACTCGTTTTGTCCTTCGTGCCCGGCGTCGAACTCGTCACCGTTTTGTTCGTTTCCTACGCTTTTATTTTTGGAAAGGGCAGGGGCATGGTTGCGGCGACGGCGTTTTCCTTGCTTAGACAGTTCGTCTTCGGCGTGCATCCGACGGTGTTGGTTTTGTACGTCGTGTACTTTAGCGCTTTGGCGTTTGGGTTTGGGTTTTTAGGCTCGAAAATAAAAAACGCGCCGAAGGCGCTTTGGCTTATCGTCGTATGCGCGTGTTTTGGCACGATTTGTTTCACGATGACGGACAATTTGTTAAACGTCCTTTGGTACGGGTACACGGGCAAAACGGCAAAACTCTATTTTATGTCGTCGCTACCGTTTATGGGCATACAAACGGCGTGTACGGCGGTCAGCGTTTCCGTGCTATTTTTACCGATTGTAAAGGGATTAGAAATCGTAAAAAAAGGCTTGTAACCAAGCCTTTTTTTATTCGCCGTGAAGGGGACGAAAATCGTCCACGTCCGACATCATCGACTTGCCGTCGAAGACGCGCACGATACAACCCACGTACTTGTACGGTTCGCCACCGATAAGCGTTTTCATTTCGCCGTCCAAACAAAACCCTTGCCCAAACACGTACAAAAGCGCCTTCGCCGTGTCTTCGTCCAGGTATCCAAGCACGCGGTTTAACGGCACGCTGTATGCGTACGTATTGTGCGGAAACGCCTTTAAGGGGACGTGAACGAATTGCAGTTCGTCCCCAGGCTCGCATTGCAAAAGCGCGCCTTGCCTATCCGCGCTTTTTACGCCGTGAAGCCGTCGCTGTAAGGGGAATTTCAGCCCCGATTTCTTCAAACGACGCTTGAAGAAAAAGTTGTGTAAACGTGTCGATATGCTCATATATACAATATAACATATTCGATGGAAAAAGTAAAGGGGGAAATGGAAATCTTTCTCGATTTTTTCAAGAGAAAGAATAAGACAAAACAAAGAAAGAATTTCTAATAGAAAATCTAAAAAAAGTATTGCAATCGTGGCGCGGATTTGGTACAATATAGAAAATGAAAACAAGGAGAAGGTTTTTATGAATTACGAACAGGCGAAAGCGTTGCTTGAACAAAAAGGGCAAATGCAACTTCTTAAATACTATGACGAGTTGGACGAAAACGGCAAACAAAACTTGCTTTCTTCCATCGCCAAAATCAACTGGGAATTTGAAGACGCACTCAAAAACCCCGTAGATATGAGTGGTAAAGACCGCGTGATTACCCCCATCGACGGTTTGCGTCTTGCGGATATCGAAAAGCGCATCGACGAATACGAAACGGTTGGCGTAGAAGCGATTAAGGCAGGTAAGGTTGCCGCCGTATTGCTTGCAGGCGGTATGGGCACGCGTCTTGGCGTAGACGGGCCGAAAGGCGCGTACGACATCGGCGTAACCAAGCCCTTGTACATTTTCGAAATGCAAATGAAACACTTAAAATCCGTTTGCGAAAAATGTGGCGTGATTGTGCCTTTGTATATTATGACCAGCGACAAGAACCACGAGCAAACGACGTCGTTTTGGGAGGAACACGACTTCTTCGGCTATCCCGAAGCGGACGTGAAATTCTTTAAGCAGGAAATGGCGCCTGCAGTTGACTTCGACGGCAAAATTATTTTGGAAACGAAGGACACGCCCGCGCTTTCGCCCAACGGCAACGGCGGTTGGTTTGCGTCCTTGCAAAAGGCAGGGCTTTGCGAAGATTTGCACGCACGCGGTGTAGAGTGGTTGAATATCTATGCGGTTGACAACGTCCTTCAACGTATTGCAGACCCCGTATTCCTTGGCGCGACGATTGCAAATCGTGTAAACTGTGGCGCGAAGGTTATTTGCAAAACGAATCCCTACGAAAAAGTAGGCGTGCTTTGTATGGACGGCGACAAGCCCGATATCATTGAATATTACGAACTCACGGATGAAATGGCAAACCAAAAAGACGCAAACGGCAATTTGGAATATTGCTACGGCGTTATTATGAACTACCTTTTCAATCTTGCTAAGTTGGAAGAAATCGTCAACAAGAAAATTCCTATCCACATCGTTGAAAAGAAAATCGAGTGTCTTTGCGAAGACGGCGTTACGAGAAAGCCTGAAAAGGAAAACGGTAAGAAGTTTGAAGCGCTTGCCGTCGACCTGATTAAGCTGATGGGCAGTGTACTTCCTTTTGAAGTCGTCCGCGAAAAGGAATTTGCGCCTATTAAAAACAAGACGGGTGTAGACAGCGTAGAATCCGCGCGTGAACTTTTGAAAGGTAACGGGTTTGAACTGTAATGGCGACGGAATTAGAAGGCAACGTACAACTGCAACGCTTTATCGAGTTGTTGGCAGGATTGAACAATTTGTCGGCGAGTGTTTTGAAGACGGGGAATATCGAGTTTTTATACGATATGAACGACGTCGTGGAAGAGATGTATAAAATCCAAAGCGTCGGCGAAGAAGACGCGTACACGGCAATCGACGACGAAATGCAATGCATTGTGAAAAACTTCAACGCGTCCGTTGTGATGATGCAAAGCGCAGAAGGGAAAAACGATGCAACGGCGGAAACGGCGGTAAAGAAATTTGTGAAAAATATCTTTGACGCGACGGTAAAAATCATCACCGCGTACGGCTTGGTATAACAAATGAAAAGAAGAAAGGGAGCACCCAGGTACGGGTTGACTCCCTTTTTTTGTTAAAAAACGTTGCCAAGATGCAGTTCGTACGAGCGGGGGATTTCTTGCGCTAAGCCCAAAACAACTTCAAGTTTTGGCAACGCGCTTTCGTATTGTCCCGTGTACAGAAGTCCGACGACTTCGTCTAAGTGGTAATCCGTTTCTTGCAACAGCGTATGTGGCAACCATACGTGCAAGACGTGCTTTTGTTCGCGCCAGTACGTTTGCACGGCGACACCGTCTTCATAGGTCGCCGTTTGTTGCTCGGTTTTTTGGTGTAACGACTTGACGATGGTGTAAAATTCGTCGAAACGCTGGTTGACGAAATAGATTTCGTACGCCGACAACCCAAAAATGACGGCGAAGGAAACGACGATACTGATAATCGTTTTTATCATAATTTTGCTCCTTTACCACAACCGTTTTTCCCAGCCTAGCTGTAAAACGGCGTACGGTTTGCCTTTGATTTGCAGGTACGCTTTTCCGTTTCCGTCCACCGTCAAAACCAACACTTTGTCTAATGCATCGCAACCGTGCGCCCGTATAACGTCCAAATAATACGCTTTGTCGCGCCCCGTAAGCTCTATATTTTTCTCATCGAACTTACCTTCGTCGACGATGGTAACGGGCAGGGACGTTTGCAGTTTTTGATAATCGGGCTTTGGTAGCGCGGAAAACGTACCGCTCGATTCGTACAAAGCGTAAAGGATGGCGTCTAAGGCAAAATAACCTTCGACGCGCAGGCTTTCAATTAGGTCTGACACGTCGAGATTGTTTTTTTTCAGCTGGGCGTCGTCGATGCCGTCCTTGTTCATAACCACGCTTGGCGAACCGCTTAAAACCGTCTTGCTTGCGCGTACGTTTAGGTCGATTAGACAAACGATTTGGTGCAAAAAGTAGATGGTTAAAATGGCGATAAAGCCGTAGAGTAGGGGGATGGAATTGTCTTCCATCGGAATACACGCGATTTCCGCAATCAACAGAGTAATGACGAGTTCATACGGTTGCATTTCGCCGATTTGGCGTTTGCCCATAAGTCGCATGACGATAAACACGGCGACGAAAATGCAGATGGTACGGATAAAGATAAGACCCATAGCCTTATTTTGGTTAAGCGTAAAAAAAATATGCGTTTTTCTTCTTCAAACGCTTGCTATTTTTCGTGCGTGGGCGTATAATAAAGGTAATTAGAGTAGCCACGGCGCGTGAAGTGCCACCGAACGGGACGTTGTCGGTGGACGAAAGGAGATTTTCCTGCGGCGACCATGGCGCGTCCGCTACTAAAAAGGCGTACCCGTGTACGAGTTGAACGGGGAAACCAAGGATTTTTGCGGACCTCTTTTAGGGAGGTTTTTATTATGCACAAAAGCGAGAATAAACGTTGGCGTTTTCTCTATTCACAGGCGCTTGACGGCAAAAGCAAGAGCGCGAAAATTGCGTATATTGCCGTAACGACGGCGTTTTGCGTGGTGGCGAATATGTTTTTTGAATTCAAGCTTGCCGACACGCAATTTTCTTTAACGATTCTCATTTCCGCGTTGGCAGGCGTGCTTATCGGCCCGTTGTTTGGGTTTACCGCTTGTTATTTGGGTGATTTGGTGGGGTTTTTATACCACTCGTCGGGATTTGCGTACTATCCTTGGGTAGGCGTGTCGATGGGGTGTATCGCCTTGATTTCCGGTTTGCTTTTAGGAGGAGGAAACCGTGGAAAGAAGTGGTTGTTTTACGTGAAAGTTTCGGTGGTTTGTATCAGCACGTTCTTGCTTTGCACCGTTGCCATCAACACGACGGCGTTTTGGCTTTTGTATTCGAAAGTCGATTATTTTACGTATTTGGTTGCGCGCTTGTTCGTGCAAGGTCAAATTTGGAACAGTTTGGTCAATTACGCGCTGTTGTTTCTCGTTTTGCCTGCGCTTGCAAGGGTAAAACCCTTGAATATCCAAATTTAGCACGGGAAATGTGAACGTCTTGTAAAAATAACGCAAAAATCGTCGGGCAAGCCTTGACGATTTTTTATTATTATGCTATAATAATAAATACTTTGGGGCGAAAAAACGCTTAAAAGAAGGAGAAAAGTATGTTACCAGGTAAAATTCTTGGCATTTTTTATATGTACGGTTTGATGATTGCCGTCGGAATTCTCGCTTGTTTCATCGTATTTTTCCTTTGCGGAAAAAAGAAAAAAATTCAATCGTCCTTTTTGGATTTTGGGTTTTACAACGCCGTAGTCGCCATTGCGTTGGGTTTTGGCGCGGCGGCTTTGTTTCAGGCGACGTATAACTATATCGAAAATCCCGATCTCGGTTTCAATTTCGGCGGTATCACTTTTATCGGCGGACTTATCGGCGGTGTCGTCAGTTTCCTTGTCGGTTACGCCATTTTTAGAAAACGTTTTAAGTCGAAACTTCTCGACGTTTTGTCGCTTGCGCCTTGTTGTATTCTCATCGCGCACGCGTTCGGGCGCGTGGGTTGTTTCTTTGCGGGCTGTTGCTACGGAAAGCCGACGGACGGCGTTTTCGGGGTTACCTTCCCCGGGATGTCGCACCCCGTACACCCCACTCAGCTTTACGAAGCGACGTTTTTGTTTTTGACGTTTGCAATTTGCATGGTTTTGTATTTGAAAAAAGATTTCAAATATAATTTGCCGTTGTATTTGATTGCGTACGGCGTTTTCCGTTTCTTGATTGAATACGTACGCAACGACAGCCGTGGCGAGCTTATCGGTGCGGTTACACCGTCGCAATTTTGGTCCATCGTGATGGTGCTTATCGGCGTAGCGCTTATCTTTTACTTGCGCGTTGCCTACAAAAAACACGTGCCTTACGTGGAAGAAGAAAAGGAGTTGGAGAAATGAGAAATTTGACTTTGTTGACGGATTTGTATCAGTTGACCATGGGTTACGGTTTTTACCGTAACGGCAAGCACGAAGAAGAAGTTTGTTTCGACTTATTCTTCCGCAAAAACGCGCTGATTACCTATTCGATTGCCGCAGGGCTTGAACAGGCGATGGAATATCTATTGAATTGGCGCTTTGACGAAGAAGATATTGCATACCTTCGCTCGCTTAATCTTTTCGACGAAGATTTCTTACAGTACTTGAAAAATATGCGTTTCACGGGCGACGTGTACGCTGTAAAAGAAGGTACGCCTGTTTTCCCTAGCGAGCCGATTTTGACGGTAAAAGCGCCGTTAATTCAGGCGCAGTTTGCGGAAACCGCGCTCTTGAACATCATCAATCACCAAACGCTGATTGCGACGAAATCGTCTAAAATTTGCCGTGCGACGGCAGGTCGTGGAATCGTCATGGAGTTTGGACTTAGAAGGGCGCAGGGCCCGGATGCGGGTATCAACGGCGCGCGCGCCGCGATTATCGGCGGATGCTCGTCCACGTCCAACGTAATTGCAGGACAAAAATTCGGCGTTCCCGTTGCAGGGACGATGGCGCATAGCTGGGTTATGGACTATCCCACGGAATACGACGCCTTCAAGGCGTACGCGGAGGCGTACCCTGACAACTGCCTTCTTCTCGTCGATACGTACGACACGCTTAGAAGTGGTGTCCCCAACGCCATCAAGGTGTTTAACGAGTTGAAAGCCAAGGGCTATAAACCCAAGGGGATTCGTTTGGACAGCGGGGATTTGGCGTATCTTTCGAAGAAAGCGCGCAAAATGATGGACGACGCGGGGCTTACCGAAACGATAATTTGCGTTTCGGGGGACTTGGACGAGCGTTCGATTAACTCGCTCATACAACAGGGTGCAAAAATCGATTCGTGGGGGGTAGGCACGAAGTTGATTACGTCGGAAGACCTGCCTGCGCTTGGCGGTGTGTATAAATTGTCGGCGGTGTTTGAAAAGGACGGCACGGTTACGCCGAAGATTAAACTGTCGGATAATACGGCAAAAATCACCAACCCTGCTTTCAAAAATTTGTACCGCTTATACGACAAGGCAAACGGCATGGCGATTGCCGATTTGATTACGCTCCGCGACGAAGAAATTTGCGAAGACAAACCGCTTACGATTTTCCACCCCGTAGAAACGTGGAAAAAACACGAAGTGGAAAACTTCCGCGCCGAAGCGTTGCAACAAACGATTGTAAAGGCAGGAAAACTTGTGTACGAGTTCCCTTCTTTGATGGAAATTCAAAGCTATTCGAAGAAAGAATTGTCGAAATTCTGGGAAGAATATTTGCGATTGGATATGCCTCAGGTGTACAAGGTGGACTTGTCGGAAAACCTGCACGCGCTTAAAACGGAAATGATAGGCGAAATTCACAACAAAAACGCGAAAAAAGGAAAGTAAAATGGGCAAGGAAAAGACGAAACAACAAAAACCGCAACGGACGTCGATGAAGGGCTCGTGTCTTTGGGGCTTGATGATATTTACGTTGCTAATTTTAATCGACCAGCTGACGAAGGCGTTTGCCGACGCGTATTTTATGGCGGACGGCGCGCCGTCGCGCATCGATTTAATTCCCGGTTGGTTGGGGATTTGTATGACGTACAACCAAGGCATTTCGTACGGGCTTGGCGCGGACGCGCCCGAGTGGGCGAAAATACTCGTCGTTGCTATGACGGGGGTATTGATGTTGGTTTTTTCCATTATCTATTTCCGTTTGGATAAGCGTCGTCGGTTTATGAAAATTGCCATTATTTTCATCGTGGCAGGCGGTGTCGGCAACCTGATTGACAGGGTGTATTACCGCGTTTGGGAGGCGGAGGCAATATTCGGCGTGCGCGATATGGTCGATTTAAGCCGTTTCGGGTTTGCCGTTTGCAACTTTGCCGATTTCTTTATTTCGGGCGGTGCGGTTGGATTTTTGCTTTCCTTCCTGTTCTTTGACAAGGACGCCTTGTTCCCCGTCGGAAAATACCGCCGTATGGCGCAAGAAGAAAACCTCGCGCAGGACGCGGAAATCAAGCCTGCCGACACGTACAAAGAGAGCGAAAATGGATAATCGTTTATTTGTTGCCGAACAACCGTATAAGCGTTTGGACGTGTTTTTAAGCGAGCAAACGGACGAGATTACCCGTTCGCGTATAAAAAAGCTGATTGAAGAAGGCAATGCGAAAATCAACGGTTGCGTCGTCCAAAAGGCGGGCGCGGAAGTAAAGGCCGGCGACAGCGTTTTGTTGACGATTCCCGAGGCGGTGGCTTACGCCGTGCAGGCGGAAAATATCCCTATTGAAATCGTGTACGAAGACAAGGATTTTGCCGTGGTCAATAAACCGAAAGGAATGACCGTGCACGTTGGCAACGGCAACGAAACGGGTACGCTTGTCAACGCGCTTTTGTATGCTTTGGATTCGCTCAGCGGTGTTGGCGGTGTATTACGCCCTGGCATCGTGCACCGTATCGACAAAGATACGACGGGGCTTTTGGTCGTGGCGAAAAACGACAAGGCGCACGTTTCGCTTGCCGAGCAAATCGCTTGTAAAAGTTGTAAGCGGACGTATTACGCCGTGTTGGAAGGGAATTTGAAAACGGATTTTGGACGCGTTACGACGGAAATTGCGCGCCACCCCACGGACAGGCTTAAAATGGCGGTGGTCGACTTTGGGAAAGGCAAAACGGCGATTACCGATTATCAAGTCGTGGCAAGATTCGGCGCGGATTTCACGCTTTGCAAATTTGATTTACAAACGGGCAGAACGCACCAAATCCGCGTACACGCCAAGCATTTGGGACATCCCGTCGCCGGCGACCCCGTGTACGGATATAAAAAGCAGAAATTGAAGGCGGACGGTCAGCTTTTGCACGCGTACAGGTTGGGGCTTACGCATCCCACGACGGGCGAAGAAATGACGTTCACCGCGCCCCTGCCTACTGCGTTTTCTGAAATTTTGCAAAAACTTTGCAAGCAGTACGGCGTCGATAAAGAAGAATTTGCGTTTTTGTTTTAGGAAGAAGGTATGCTGAAAATTACGAAGGTAAAACGGAATAGTATCGGAAAAGAAATCGGGCTGGAAGTCGGGGACGAGATTATCGCCTTCGACGGTTTTGCCTGCGAAGACGAGCTGGATTACCTGTATTATTGCGAAACGGATTCGTTTACGATGACGGTGCGCGATAAGCGTAGCGGAAATGAAACGACGGTGGAAATCGAGAAGGATGAAGGCGAAGATTTAGGTCTTGAATTTGAAAAGAATTGTAAGATAAAAACTTGCCACAATCGTTGCGTATTTTGTTTCGTCGACCAAATGCCCAAGGGGATGCGCGAGAGTTTGTACGTCAAGGACGACGACTATGGTATGAGCTTTTCCTGCGGAAATTTTGTGACGCTTACCAACCTTTCGGACGAAGGCTTGGAAAGAATTATCCGTTTGAAACTTTCGCCGTTGTACGTGTCCGTGCATACGATGAACCCCGAACTTAGAGTAAAACTCCTAAGGAACCGCTTTGCAGGAAAAATCGTCGAGCAAATCGATAGGTTGGTGAAGGGCGGAATAGAACTGCATTGTCAAGCGGTGCTTGTGCCGGGTGAAAACGACGGGGAAGAGCTTGCGTATACGGCGCGGAAGTTGTTTTCCTATTATCCGCAGGTCAAGGACGTGGCGTGCGTGCCGACGGGGATTACGAAATACCGCGACGGGCTGTATCCGATTGCGGACGTCGACAAGGCGTACAGCGAAAAATTGTTGGATTTGGTGGATAGCTTGAACGCGGAATTCGGCGTGAATTTTCTGTTGCCTGCGGACGAGTATTTCGTGAAGGCAGGACGAGTGTTCAAGGACGCGGATTTCTACGGCGATTTTGAACAGATTGAAAACGGTATCGGTATGAGCGCGAAGTTTATTTCCGAAGTCAATTGGGCAATCGCGCAGTTGATTTCTGAAAAGGACGGGGGCAGGTACGCGTTGAAAAAACAAAAGCGCACGCTGATTATCAGCGGT
Organism: Candidatus Scatosoma sp.; assembly: GCA_045660225.1. GTDB lineage: Bacteria > Bacillota > Clostridia > Christensenellales > Borkfalkiaceae > Scatosoma. The sequence continues at coordinate 8,489 of JAZRDK010000057.1, read as the reverse complement.
GTCAGCGCGAAAGAGATTGTGCAAACGCTTGCAAAACGCGTCGAAGACGCGGTGGAAGGGTTGACGGCGGACGTGCTTGCCGTAGAAAACGACTTCTTTGGACATACGGTTACTTGTACGGGGCTTTTGACGGGCGTGGACATTTGCAGGGCGGTGGAAAGCTATCGTGAGCGCGGTGGCGAATTTGACGAGATATTGCTTGCAGGCAATACGATGAAGGAATTTGAAGACGTGTTCCTTTGCGGGATGACGTTGAACGAAATGAAAAAAAGACTGGGGGTTGAAGGCATACGCATCAATCGTGACGGTGGTTACGGGTTTGTGGAATTGCTTTCGACGGCAGAGTAAGGAGGTGGGATATGGCAAACCCTTTGATTGCGTTGGTGGGTAGACCAAACGTTGGTAAAAGCACCTTTTTCAATAAGGTGGCAGGGCGTAAAATTTCCATTACGGAAGACAGACCTGGCGTCACGCGTGACCGTTTGTATACGGATGCGCAATGGCGCGACAAACATTTCACGATGGTGGACACGGGCGGTATCGAGCTGAAGTCGGAAGACGTGATGTGGAAGGAAATTGCAAAGCAGGCGGACGTCGCTATTGATACGGCGGACGTAATTTTGTTTTTCACGGACGGCAGGGACGGGTTGCACCCGTCTGATTACGACGTGGCGGATATTTTGCGTCGCAGTAAAAAACCCGTCATTTTGGTCGTCAATAAAATCGACGACTATGCGCCCGATAAAATTTTTGAGTTCTATTCGCTTGGCCTTGGCGAGCCGTTTGCCATTTCCGCGGAGCACTCTAAGGGTATCGGCGACGTTTTAGACGAAGCGATTTCCTATTTCCCGTCGACGACGACGGAAGCCGTTCCGTCTTTGAAAATTGCCGTCGTGGGTAAGCCGAACGCAGGGAAATCGAGCTTGGTCAACAAGATTTTGGGGAGCGAGAGAAGTATCGTTACGCCTATGGCAGGTACGACGCGAGATGCGATTGATACGCTGTTTTATCGTGGCGACAAGGCGTATACGATTATAGACACGGCAGGGATTAGAAAGAAGAAAAACGTGGACGACGACGTCGAATATTACAGCAATATGCGCGCCTTTGACGCGGTGAGAAGAAGCGACGTTTGTCTTTTGGTGGTGGACAGTGCGGAAGGCTTGACCGAACAGGACGTAAAGATTATCGGCTACGTTCACGAACAGGGCAAACCGTCCGTTATCGTTATGAACAAGTGGGACTTGGTCGAAAAGGACACGCACACCGTCAATAAGTTTGAAGAAGTGTTGAAGGAAGATTTGAAATTTATGGATTATTATAAGTCCATTTACATTTCCGCAAAGACGGGTCAGCGCGTAGAAAAATTGCTCTCGGCGGTCGAAGAAGTGTATGCAAACGCGTCCTTTAGAGTGCCTACGGGCGAATTGAACGATTTAATCGGCGACGCGGTGCGCTTGCAAGAACCGCCTTCCTATCAAGGCAGAAGGATGCGCGTATTCTTCTCGTCGCAGGTGGCGACTTGTCCGCCGACCTTCGTTTTGCACGTCAATGACGAAGGGTTGCTCCATTTCTCGTATCAAAGATATTTGGAAAACACGATTCGTCGCGCGTACGACTTTACGGGTACGCCTATTAAAGTCGTCGTCCGCGAAAAGAAGGACGAAGAATAAGGTATGAACGTATTCGATTTCAGACAGGACTGGTGGCAATTTTTGTTGATGGCAATCGTTTGCTATTTTATCGGCTGTTTCAATTTCGCGCGCGTCATTTCGCGTAGCAAACATAGGGACATCACAAAAATCGGTAGCGGTAACCCCGGTACGATGAATATGAGCCGTGAATTCGGCTTAAAAATCGGACTGCTTACCTTCTTTTGCGACGCGGTGAAAGGCGGATTGCCTGCCTTAATCAGTTATTTTATCTATAAAGACTGGGTGTTTTCGACAGGCTTTGCCGTGTCCGATTTGACGCGTTATTTTTGTGGTGTTTGCGTCGTTTTGGGACATATTTTCCCTGTGACGATGCGCTTTAAGGGTGGCAAGGGCATTGCATCCACGCTGGGGCTGTTTTGGGCGTGTTTGTCCTGCGAGTGGGCGTGGAATATCCTGTTCGTCTTCTTGTTCTTCCTGTTTATCGTCCTGTTTATTTATTTTACCGAGTGGGGCTCGCTTGGGTCTTTAGTCGGCGTTACGGGGCTGAGCATTGTCCAAGTCGCGTTTTTTGTTGCAAGGTACGGAATTACGCTCAATCGATACCTGGTAGGGGCATATTTATTGATTTTCGCGTTAAATTTCTTGACGTGGTGGGCGCATAGGTCTAACATTTTACGACTGTTTGCAGGCGAAGAAAGACATACGTCCATCAAGAAACTCTCGAAAAGATAAGAAAAAAGCACGCAAAAAGCGTTTACAATTCCGCTTTTTGCGTGTATAATAATACGTACAGTTTTATGGGGGTGCACCGGATTCGATTGCCGGTGAGCGAAAGGATAAGCATACCGCAGACGAAACGACTGCGTTAAAACGTTTCACCTAAATTTAAATGCAAATAGAAATGCAAACTACGCTTTAGCAGCGTAACTTCGTTTTTTAACGAAACGTCGCGCCCGATTTATCCGACGGTTGGGGTCGTGGCGTCAATTAGACGGAACACTCTTTGAAAAATCGGAAGGTGTTTTTGAAAGAGTATTTTGCCTTCTGCGGTTTGAAAGGCGTGTTTACCCGCATTTCAAAAATAAGCAAAATAGATAAACTAAGTATGTAGAAAGTCTTTTGGCAGCCGAGTAAGACGTGGGTTCAACTCCCACCACCTCCACCACAAATAAAAAAGCCCCATCCAGGGGGCTTTTTTATTTGTCGATAAAAGGCGCATATGGTGGGAGTTGAGGGTGGAGCCGCGAACGGGAGTGAGCGTTTAGCCTTACGGATATAGGATAAAGCGTAACTTGTCAGGCAAAATCGGCAATTGATAATTGCCGAGCGGGGCGCGCCGCTAAAGGCGCAACTCCCACCACCTCCACCACAAATAAAAAGCCCCCATCCAGGGGGCTTTTTTATTTGTCGATAAAAGGCGCATATGGTGGGGTGAATACAACAAATTTTCTGATAATTTATTGACAAAATTCTATGGCTCGTGGTATAATAAAAGCATAGCAAAATAAGGAGCAAAAAGAGTATGGCAAACGTATGTGTAATCACCGGTGGTGGTAGCGGTATGGGTTTGGAAGCGGCAAAGTGTATGCCCAAGGACAAAATTATCGTTATTTCCGGTAGAACGATGAGTAAATTAGAAGGCGCGGTGGCTCAGCTTAAAGAGCTTGGCTACGAAGCGTACGCAAAGGCGTGCGACACTTCTGACCGTGAAAGCGTAAAAGAGTTGGTTGCGTTCGCTACGTCGCTTGGCGAAGTGAAAAACGTTATCAATTCGGCAGGGGTATCGCCTGCCATGAAAGGCACGCCCGAAGGGATTTTGCGTATCAACGCGCTTGGGACGGTGTATATCAACCAAGAGTTTTCGAAGGTTATGAATCCCGGTAGCGTTATCGTGGACGTATCGTCGAATTCGGCGTACATTTTGCCTTCGTTTATTATCCCGAAAAAGGCGTACGCTTGGGCGGAAACGGACGAAGCGAAGTTTTTGAAGAAACTTGTAAAACGCTCTGGGCTTGCGAAAGGCGAATACCAAAAGAAGGGGTTTGCGTACTCGCTTTCTAAAAATTTCGTTGTTTGGTACGCGAAAAAGTGCGCGTTTGAATACGGTGTAAAGGGTATCCGCGTCGTGTCGCTCAGTCCTGGTTTGATTGCTACGGATATGGGTAATTTAGAAAAGGAAGACGGCGGTATGTTGATTCCCTTCTCGGCGGAAGAAAGGATGGGCAAGCCCGAAGAACTCGGCTATGCATTGGCAACGGTTGCGGACGAAAGAAACGGCTACCTTGCAGGTGTGGACGTGCTTTGCGACGGCGGTAGCACCAACGGTATGAAAGAATTTAAGAAGAAAAGGGCAAAGAAATGAAAAAAATTGTGTATCTCCCCTTAGATGAAAGACCCTGCAACTACGATTTCGTCGGCTTTTTAAGCGAAGACAAAAAGGCGTATACCTTGGCATGTCCTACGAAAGCGGAAATGGGGGATAAAAAAATCCCTGCGGACTACGAAAAGATTAAGGCGTTTTTGTTGAAAGAGTGTATGGACGCGGACTATTTGGTGATTGCGGTGGATACGCTGTTATACGGCGGGATTATTCCGTCGAGATTGCACCACTTATCGCGCGAAGTCTTGGAAGAACGTTTAAGCGTCTTGTCGTTTATCAAAGAACGTAACCCAAAACTGACCGTGTACGGTTTTTCGCTGGTAATGCGTTGTCCTTGTTATTCGGACGCGGACGAAGAACCCGATTATTACGGGATTTGCGGTTTAGAGCTTTTCGAGTACGGACAAAACGAGCACAAGTTTAGGGACGGAAAAATCACAAAGGAAGAATACCTTGCGGAAAAAGCGCGTTTGAAGGTGGTCGAGCCGTATTTGGACGATTATTTGACGCGTAGAGAGTGCAACATTTCGCTGTTTATGAAGACGTTGGATTTGGTGGGGACTGTATTCGAGTCCTTCGTTATCCTGCAGGACGATTCGAATCCCTGCGGATTTACCGCAATGGACCAGGCGAAAGTGCGTAAAATGGTTGCGGAAAAGAATTTGAAAGTGGATATTTACCCTGGCGCGGACGAGGGCGGATTGTCGCTTTTGTCCCGTTGCGTAGCCGATATGCAAGGATATGCGCCTAAAATTTGTCCCGTGTACCCCAAGGAAGATTGCAAAAACGTAATACCCATGTACGAGGACAGGGAAGTTTATAAAACGATTGCTTTGCAAATCAAGAGCGCGGGCGGTCGGGTTTGTGAAAATGAAAACGAGGCGGATATTTTGCTCTATTGCAATTTGCCCGTTGGCGAAGTGCACAACGTAAGCCGTTTTGGCGGTCCGCAGTATGACGCGCGGGATTTGCCTACTTATATTGCGAAAATGAAAAAGGCGGTGGACGAAGGCAAGGGCGTTGCGGTGGCGGATATTGCCTACTGCAACGGCGCAGACGTTGCTTTGACGGAAGCCATTGAAAAGGAAGTCGGGTTTTTCAGGCTTTGGGGGTTTGCCGGTTGGAATACGTCGTCGAACACGCTTGGTACGGTCATTTGCCAAGCCGTCCTTCGTTATTTCTACGGCGACACTGCCGATCACCGCAGATTTACCGCAGAGCGTATGTATGAAGACATCGGTTATTGCGCGTACGTTCGTAAGCAAATTTGGGACAATGAAGTGGAACAAATGGGTTATAAATACGAAGACACTAAGGTGCAAAGGGGCGAGGTAAGTGCGCGCGTTGAAGAATTGTTGAACGCGTACATGGGTGCTCGTTATCCGTCGTTGACCCGTGAATACGAGATTGAAGATTGCTATATGCCTTGGCGTAGAATGTTCGAGGTCGGTTTGGTCATTAAAGAGAAAAAATAAAAAAGTAAAATGTCCGATATGCGGAATAGAAATCGACGATGAACCGTATGAAGAGTGTCCCGTATGTGGTTGGGGATATACAGGGATAGAGTTCGCTTGCGAAGAAGACGAAAAAGATTGTTACAACCTTATGACGCGAAAAGAGGCGAAGGAAAACTTTGCAAAAGGCTTAAACATTTGGGGCGAGCCGATTCGTTAAAAAACAAGAAAAAGACACATCCTAAGGCGATGGAAATGTTGATAAATATTTTCCCTAAGAGTTATGAAATATACAAGGAGATTCTTTTACTATGACTATTGAAGAATTAGAAGCATTTCGTAAGAAATTAAGAGAAAACTACGAAAAATTGTCGGAAGAAGAGCGTAGCAGTATTCGTGAAAGTAATTTTTTGCATGAAGAATACAATCGTAGATATCCAGAGGGGATTCCGTTTCAGATGCCGTACTCACCCGAAGAATTGAAGGAAGCGATAGAGAAAGACAAGCCTTTCCATACTTGGGAAAAATACAAGGGGTGGTACGGTCCCGTTCCAGACGACTGGATTTTATAAACTTAATACACAATGACCAGTTGCGAATTATAGTAATTCGGCTAAAAGCGTTTTGCAATCCACTGCAAAGCGCTTTTGTTGTGCCTTTTTTAGGCGCGTATTGTCGATTTTTTATGCAAAAAAAGAGCAAGCACGTGTTGACTTTTTCAAGTGGATGTGTTAGAATAAGCGCAAGAGAATTATTTTTGTTTTCTTGCCCTTATATTTAGGGAAAATCAAGGGAGAAAGGCTATGCGACAGGTTTCAATTAAGGGTTTGGAAGATGGCGTTTGCAAGGATTTGGGCAGTGACGTCGGTTTGCTTTCGGACGTTATGGACAAGGGCGTAGGGGTCGATTACTTAATTTATAAGTGGACGGCGGACGGGAAAACGGTGAAGGCGTTTTTGAAAGCGCATCATATAGACGCAGAATATTTGTCGGATGAAAAACGCTATGAATTGACGGCGTACGATTGGTAAAAGAAGGGAAAGGATATGGCAAAATATATTGTTGGTTTGGATTTGGGTGGTATGAGCGCGAAAGGCGCGCTGTTTACCTATGACGGCGAAATCGTGTGCGAAAACAGGGTGAGTACCCACGCGTTAGACGGATTTGAAGGAACGGTGCAAAAGTTGGCTGACCTTGCAAGGACGCTGGTCGCGGACGCGAACGCGGATTTTGACGAAGTAGAATGTATCGGCGTCGGCTCGCCAGGGGTCGTGGACAGTTGCGCCGGCGTGGTTTTGCGTTGGAGCAACTTTGACTGGAACAACGCGCCCCTTGCTGAGAGATTGTCGGCATTGACGGGCAAGCGCGTGTACATTGCCAACGACGCCAACGTTGCCGCCATGGGCGAGTCCAGGTTTGGCGCGACGGCACAGTATCAAAGCAGTATTTTGATTACCATCGGCACGGGTGTTGGTGGCGGTATGGTATTCAACGGCAAGCTGATAGAAGGGTTTAAGAGCGCCGGGGCGGAGCTTGGGCATATCACGATTCGCGAAGGCGGTTTGCCTTGCGCCTGCGGACGAAAGGGTTGTTATGAAAAATACGCGTCGGCGTCGGCGTTGATTCGCCAAACGCGCCACGCTATGGTAGAAAATTTTGACAGTCTGTTGTGGGAAGTTGCCGAAGGCAAAATTTCCAACGTGGACGGAAGGACGGCGTTTATCGCGGCAAGAAAGGGCGACGAAACGGCGAAGAAAGTCGTGGAACAGTTTGTCGGATATTTATCGGAAGGGATTGCCGACTTCGTCAATATTTTGCGTCCCGAAGCCATCGTCATCGGTGGCGGTGTAGCCAACGAAGGGGATATGTTGTTTGAGCCCTTGAGAAAAGCGGTTGACGAAAGAACGTACATTGCCATGGACATCGTGCCCCTTAAAATCGTGGGTGCGAAGCTTGGGAATAAGGCGGGCGTTTACGGCGCGTTCGTGATTGCAAAAGATGGCGTAAACGGGTTGTTGTAAGAGAGAAAATATGCGCGCGAGAGAAATTAAAATTTCTCTCGCGCTTTTTTTATTTCAAGCCTTGACTTTGGGCGTTTAAGTCAGTATAATGGTGGTATGGAAATGGTACTTTTAACGGCGCTTGGCGTCGGCGGAGCGACGGTTATCGGCGCGGTCATCGGTTTTCTTTTTCAAAACCTTTCGCATAGATTTTCAGACATCGTATTGTCCTTTGCCGCAGGCGTGATGCTATCCGCGGCGATTTTGGGTTTAATTCTTCCTGCCGTTGATTACGGCGGAGAGTGGGGACTTGTCGTTACCGTCTTGGGTGTGTTTACGGGCGCGCTGTTTTTGAACGTGGTCGATAAACTCGTTCCGCATTTACACGGACTGTTAGACCCTGACGCGGAGCAACACCGCAACGCCGATTTGGATAAAATTTTACTGTTCGTGCTTGCGATTGCCATACATAACCTTCCCGAAGGGATTGCGGCAGGCGTGGGTTTTGGCGCAGGCGATACTTCGCGCGCGTTGATGATTGCAGGCGGTATTGCCCTGCAAAATATTCCCGAAGGCATGGTGATTATCGGCCCGATGCTGGCGGCAGGGGTTACGAAGAAAAAGACGTTTCTTTGCGCGATGGCGACGGGGCTTGTGGAAGTCGTAGGCACGTTGTTAGGGTTTTATGCAGTTAAAGCGGCGAAGGTGATTTTGCCGTTTGCTTTGGCGTTTGCAGGCGGTACGATGTTGTACGTCGTCAGCGACGAAATGATACCCGAAACACACGCACACGGCAGTCAGCGCGGTGCAACGTACGCCCTGCTTATTGGGTTTTGTTTGATGCTAATTTCCGACGTTTTGCTCGGATAAAGGAGATAGATATGAAGGCAATTTGGATTAAACACAAGGGAGAAAACCATTACGCGGAATTTTTGAAGCGGTTTACCGTCAAATCGGGCGCGTGCAAAATGAAAATTTCCGTCGATACGGAATACGCGGT
>JAZRDK010000056.1:0-4780 GCA_045660225.1 Candidatus Scatosoma sp. | reverse complement strand
CGAACCGATTTGCGCGCCCTGTTGCATCCAGTGGATACCTTCTGCCAACGTAGGATGCGTAGGCAAGTATACCGTGGAAATCTGATAGTCGTTCCAAAGCGTTACAAAGTTCAAAAGGAAACAGGTCATAAACGTGTTTCTTGCCAAAGGCAAGCCGATTTTCCAAAGGATTTGGAAATCGCTTGCGCCGTCAATCGTCGCCGCTTCGCTGTACGATGCGGGGATTGCCTTAAACATTTCGTGGAAAACAAGGAAATACATACCAAGGAAGTTTGCCCTCATAAACCACATACCCCAAATTTTGTCGTAGATGCCCAACGCACGCGCCATGGCGATTTCGGAAGGCAAACTGCCGACGACGGGCAAAATCATCGCAACGATAACCGCGCCGTAGATGACACCGGAGAATTTGAAGGCGTATCTTGCGCAAACGTAAGCGGTGATACATTGAATCAACGTGTTGAAGAACGCACCGCCACCTGCATAACCGATGGTATAAAGGAGCATGCTCCCAAACCCGATTTTCGTTTGACCGATAATGTTACCCAAATCGTCTTTGAGATATTTCGTGTTTTCAAAGTTCTTAATGATATACGCGTAGTTACCAAACCACGTCAAATCCTTGTCCAAACCCGCCTCGGTAATGTACATAAAGCGGTTGATGACGCTACTCGACCAGAAGAACACGCTGGGGAAGGCTTTGTTGTCCGAATCGTCCCAGAACGCCTGCAAGGATTTTAAGAAACCCCAGCCAATCAAAACGAACATCAAGACGCAATACGTCACCAACACGACGAGCATCGTAATCGTCAAAGGAGAGAGTTTAGCTTTTCTTTCTTCTGCCTTTAAGGCTTTATTTTTCTTTACTTTTTCAGTACTCATAAAACCCTCCTTACTCTTCGCTAGGCCCAAATCGGTTGAGCAAATATCTTGCACCGAAGGTCAAAGGCACGACAATCGCCGTCAACATAACGCCGAGCGCCGCAATAGGACCGTACAACCAGGACATTTGCCCTGCCGAACGCGTCTTATAGTACAAAATATAGCCGATGGATTGCACTTCCTTCAATACCGAGTTCCCCGTGACGTAGAACGCGTGCGCGTTGAGCTGGTTGGTGAAGATACCTGCAATACCCGTAATCAAGAATACCGAAACGGTGGAGAACGCCATCGGGAGCACGATGTGGAAAAATTCCGCAAGCGCGCCTGCGCCGTCCAACTGCGCCGATTCGATAATTTCGGGGGAAATCGTCGTCATTTTGTTGGAATACATCAATACGGACGTGCCGAAACTGATGAAGACGTTGAATATCATAACCGTTGCAAACGCCGAATCTCTCGCCATCCACAACGCGCCTTCCGTACCCCTGACGTACAAGCCCCACTTCACCAAAATTTCGCAAACCGCGTCGTTTAAGAATCTCTTGTAGATAGAAACGAGCACGACGCCCGAAAGGATGGTAGGAAGGAAAAGCACGACCCTGAAAAAACTTGCGCCGGGCAGTTTTTTGAATATGTAGTACGAGAAGAACAAGCCAAGCGGAACGCCCACCAAAAGCGAAATAAGGTAAGCCTTAAACGATACGCCAAGTGCAGGGAAAAGCTGCATACCGTAGTCCATATCAGCCCTGTCAAACCAAACCGCAAAGTTGTCAAAGTTAAAAGAGTACGCCTTGTGCAAGGGGTCTAAGACGTCGTACGACTTAAACGCCAGCAATATCGAGTTAAAGTTAACGCCGATATAAAAGACGCAAAACTGTAAAACGGGCCACGCCAACATGACGCAGTAAAAGAGTAAACTTTTACGAAGCCCTATTTTTTTCGATTTCGTCGTTGCCATAACAAACTCCTAATTGTTGTACCCTGCCGTGTGTCCACGGCAGGGTGTCGTTGTTGCAATACTTGTGATGAGATTATTCCCAAATTTTCTTAGCTTTCCAGTTGTTGTAAAGCAATTCAAAGTAACCATCCACGTCGATGTCGCCTTGCGCAAACGCTTGTACGGGGCTGGTGTAAGAGCCTGCTTTATAATATCTATCCGCAGTCTTGAAGTCGCCGGCGCCTACGAAGAACGCATTACCCGAGTTCATAACGAACGTCTCTGCGTTTTGTTTGTATTCAATCAACGATTTTGCAAACGGCGAAAGCACTTTCTTTTGTTCGTCGTTCATCGTGTAGTTGTAGGACTTCAAAGCACCCGTGGTCTGCGTGAATTCTACAAGCGATTCGTCCGTTACGCTGAAACGTACGAAGTCAAGCGCCGCGGCTTTCTTGTCGCCAAGGCCTGCTTTTACAACCGTAACTGCGTTCAACGTATCCATGTACACGTTTTTACCGCCGATGTAGTCTTTAGTTACCTTAGGAAGAGGCATCCAAGCAAAGTCGCGGTTTTGCTTAGAATATTTACTGTCGTTTGCCGCCATCTGCGTGAACTTAGCGGTTGCTTCGCCTTCCCACCAAGGACCGTCTACCAAGAACGCGTATGCTTTACCGTCGGGGTCTTGGTCGGTACCGCCACGGATGAAGTCGTACTGTGCGTCAAGGTGCGAGTGCGTTTCGCTGAACGCCTTGTTCTTGTTGCACCAACCATCCGTATTGACGATTTTGTCAATGAATTCAAGCGCGTAATATTTTGCTTCTTGACGCGCCACTTCATAACCGGTTGCCGTCGTGATATCTTTCTTTTCCGTCTTGATTTTGCCGTTTTCGTAAACGATGCCGTCTTCGTCGAATACCACGAGATCTTTCGCTTCACCTCTGAAGGAAAGGTTAAGGCCCATCTGCCCAGCGCCCATCGATTCTGCCGCAATCGTGTTTGCCGCCGTCGTCAAGTACGCTTCTCTGTACTGACCCGACCAGCAAAGGGGATAATCGCCCAACCCAGCAATTTCGTCGCAAAGAAGATAGAATTCGTCAAGCGTTGCGGGCAAACCGTCGTCCGACGTGCCAGCCTTGCCGTCGGGACCCTTGCTCTTCGTTGCGTTAGGTGCGTCCGCAAGGATACCAAATTCGTCACCGTCTACGATGTAATATCCTTCTTTGTCAAACAATTCCTTGTTGTAAACAAGACCCCAACCGCCTTCGTAGTGAGGGATACCGTAATATTTCGGGTCGCCGTCCGTTGCGGTGATGCCGTAGAATTCTTTTTGCTGTGCCGTAAGCTTGGTTTCCACCGTCTTACCGCCGTCTACGTTCGTCTTGCGGTCAGGACCTTTTACGGGATCGGTTACGATGCTGGTAAGGTCTTCCAAAGCGCCGTCAACCGCCGTCATCGCGTAATATTCCGCGCCTTCCATGAAGTACACGTCGAACGCGCCAGACGCAACGTCTTGACCGGTGTAAGCCTTCATTTCGCCAGTCGCCCAAACCTGAACGCCTTTCTTGCCGTCTTCGTACTCTACGTCCTTGTACGCTTCTTCGAAACGCTTAATCAGTTTGTTAACCCAAGCGTCACCGAAACCTGCGTTGTAGTATTTTACCGCAAGTTGCGTCTTCGTACGGTCAACAACCTTTTCATCTCCGCCGTCGCCACCGCCAACGCCTGCGTCCTGCAACAAGCTGTCCAGTAAATCGCCGTCACCGCTGTCGCCACCGCAAGCCACTAAGCCGAACGTCGAAACGAACGCCAACGTGCATGCCACAATTTTAGACAACCATTTTCTCATAACAATTCTCCTTATGCTTTAATATTTTTTGTCTTTTTGTTGATTTCAGCCTCCGCGCATTTCCGCGCGTAAACCACATTAATTATATTAGCAACAAAATTACGCAAAGTCAATGGCAATTACTGCATAATATATTGCAATTTCTGCATTTTAGTATATAAATTTCCGTTCGCTTTCTCCAAGCCGGAAAATAATGCTTTTATATGTAATATAAACTTGCTTTTTTCTTCCATTTCGCTTTTCGCCCCGTTTTTTGCAAAAAAAGAAACGGGCGACACCCTTTCGTCGTCCGTTTTTATCCTTTTATCGCATACCTGCCCTATACGCTAATTTTTCCTTAACCCCTTCGGCAAGTGATTTTTTACCGCGCCGTTTACCGCCTTTCCAAGCCCCAAAGGATGCCCTTCGACGCAAACCAAGCACCAACCGTTTTCCGCATCGGCAAATTCTATCAGTTCGCCATGCAAATATTTTTCTACGCGCTCGTCGTTCACCTGCAAATCGACCACGTTTTTGCACGCGTCTTTCTTCGTTCGCATCGCCAACGCGTGCGAAGGCTCAAACCTGCCGTTTTTCATCTCGCCAAGGCGTACGCCTACGCGCAACACCTGCAACCCCTTCCAGTCGAATACTCCGCCAGGGATTTCGTACAAGACGTCGTTGGCTTCGTGCAGACGAACAAACTCTTGCGTTTTGAAAAATTTCTTTTCGAACTCTCTAAACGCCTTTTCCGAGCCCTTGCTTATCATCGGTTTGCCTTCTTTGACGCGCGCCACGTCGCCTTCTTCCGTCTTTTCAAACAGCGCGACGAAATGCCCTTCGCCGTCGATTTTGTGCGGATACAATTTTTCCTGTTTTATTAGGCGCATTTCGGGGTGTTTTTGCAAATAATCGCATACCTGCCCCTCGTCTTCTTCGTAAGAGAAGGTACAAGTCGAGTACACCAACCTGCCCCCTTTTTTCAACATTTGCGTCGCGCAAGACAAAATTTCCGCTTGTCTTTCCGCGCAAAGCACGACGTTTTCTTCGCTCCACTCCGACAAAGCTTCGTCCGCGTTTTTACGGAACATACCTTCCCCCGAACAGGGCGCGTCAACAAGAATTTTATCAAAATA
>JAZRDK010000055.1:0-6439 GCA_045660225.1 Candidatus Scatosoma sp. | reverse complement strand
GCGGGAAGAACGTCTTTCCCGAAGTCCTTCGATGAGTTGGGATTTGCCTCGTCTGCCTCTAAGTATTGGAAGAGCTTTTCCGCCGTGAAGATATAAATCCCCATAGAGGCAAGCGTGCTCTTCGGCTGTTTGGGTTTTTCTTCGAATTGATAAATCGAGCCGTCAGGGTTGGTGTTGAGAATACCAAAACGCGAAGCTTCGCTTAAAGGTACGTTGATGGCGGCGATGGTACAATCCGCGTTCGTTTTCTTATGCGCCTTCAACATTGCCGCATAATCCATTTTGTAGATGTGGTCGCCCGACAAGATAAGTACGTATTCGGGATTGTACATCTTCATAAAGTTCAAGTTTTGATAGATAGCGTTTGCCGTGCCTTCATACCAAGACGAGCGAACTTTCGCCTGATACGGCGATAAGATATGTACGCCACCGTAGTTTCTGTCCAAATCCCACGGTTGGCCGTTGCCGATGTATTCGTTGAGAATCAACGGCTGGTATTGCGTCAAAACGCCTACCGTATCGATGCCCGAATTGATACAATTCGAAAGCGGAAAATCGATAATACGATACTTCGCGCCGAACGCAACGGCAGGTTTTGCAATGTTCGTGGTCAAAGCGTAGAGTCTACTGCCCTGTCCGCCTGCCAAAAGCATAGCTACACATTCTTTCTTTCTTTGCATAAATAATCTCCCCTTTAGATTAATTCATTTTTTTCAAATAAACGCAAGTCATTTTGGGAATATCAAAGCCGATGGAATATTCCTTGCCATGACTAAACGATTTTTCCGTGTTAAACACTTTTTTTCGCATACAACCGCTACCGCCGAAGCGTACCGCGTCGGAATTGAAAATTACGCGATATTTACCCTTTTCTACGCCCAAACGATAGCCTTTTAAGTCTATGCCTGAGAAGTTAATTATTACGACGATTTTCTGCCCGTTTTTGTCCCTTCTTTCGTAAGCGAGAAAGTTTCTGTCGCCGTCGTCGGGGGCAAGCCAAGCAAAACCGTCCCAAGACGTTTCGATTTCGTATAAAGCAGGCGTCGTTTTGTATAAAACGTTCAACTCTTGCACGCATTGCAACAGTTTCTTATGAAGCGGATATTGCAAAAGGAAAAATTCGATGCCTTCCTTATAGTTCCACTCCTTAAACTGTCCGATTTCCGAGCCCATAAAGTTAAGCTTTTTGCCAGGATGCGACATCATATAGCCCAAGAAGGCGCGAATCCCTGCAAATTTTTCTTCGTATTCGCCCGGCATTTTGCCTATGAGCGACGCCTTTCCGTGCACAACTTCGTCGTGGGAAATTGGCAATACGTAGTTTTCGGAAAACGCGTACATCATAGAAAACGTCAGTTTGCCGTGGTTGTGCATACGATAAAGCGGATTGGTTGCAACGTAGGCAAGTACGTCGTTCATCCAACCCATATTCCACTTAAAATTAAAACCAAGACCGCCCATATAGGTTGGTTTCGTAATCATAGGAAACGCCGTGGATTCTTCGGCAATCATTAAAGCGGACGGGAAAAAGTCGAATACGGCTTCGTTTAAGCGACGCAAAAATGCAATCGCTTCCAGATTTTTGTTTTCGCCGTAGATATTCGGCATCCACTCCCCTTCTTCCTTGTCGTAGTCCAGATAGAGCATGGACGCAACGGCGTCTACCCTAAGCCCGTCAACGTGGAAGTTTTCGAAAAAGAAAATAGCGCTGGAAATCAAAAAGGAAATCACTTCGTTTCTGCCGTAATCGAATCGGCGCGTACCCCAACCCTTGTTTTCCATCCTGTCCCATTGCGACGCTTCGTATAAAGGCGCGCCGTCAAATTCGTATAAACCGAACGCGTCTTTAGGGAAATGCGCGGGTACCCAGTCCAAAATAACGCCGATTCCCGCGTTGTGAAAACAGTCGATAAGATACATAAAATCGTGCGGTGTGCCAAGCCTGGACGTAACCGCGTAATACCCCGTCACCTGATAGCCCCAAGAGCCGTCGAAAGGATGCTCGGTTATCGGCATAAATTCTACGTGGGTATAGCCCGTTTGCACGACGTATTTTACAAGAATATCCGCAAGTTCGCGATACGTGTAATACTTGCCGTCTTCCTTTACGCGCCAAGAGAGCAAATTTACTTCGTAAACGTTCATCGGCGATTCGTAAATATTCGTACGCCGTTGCTTGTCCAAATATGCCTTGTCCGACCACTTAAAGCCTGACAAATCGTAGGTTTTCGATGCGTTGGACGACGTTGCGTTTGGCGTTTCGGCGTGAAAAGCGTACGGGTCGGCTTTATATATCGTCCTACCGTCTTGCGTCGTAATGCAGTACTTGTAAACGTCGTATTGCTTTATACCTGGGATAAAAACTTCAAAAGATTCACCGTCGATTAGGCGTTTCATAGGGTTTTTTAAGGGATTCCAGTCGTTAAATGCGCCCACGACGGACACGGATTTTGCCCTTGGCGCCCAAACGCGGAACACGTAACCGCTTTTTTTATCAACTGTTTCGGGGTGCGCGCCGAAAAATTCGTACGATTTGAAATTTTCGCCTTGGTGATATAAATGCAAAGGCACGTCCGATTGAAATGAACCCATAAAGCCCCCTTTTAGAATAAATATACGCAGGTAAACGACCTACTTTATTTATTATGTACTATTATACAATATAATTCTCGTTTTTTCAATAGGATTTTAGAAAAATATTCACTAAATTTGTCGACGATTTTTTAGGATATTTTGCCGTGTGTTATGTCAGACATAGGTATTATACTTGACGTAGCAAAGTAATTATGTTAGGCATAGTACCATAAACGGCAAGAAAAACGACGCCTATTCCCTATTTTTGACACGGGTTAGGCGTCGTCTATTTGTCGCATTGTAATTGTTTCACAATATTTGTTTCACGATTGTATGCTTTTGAGAAAGTTTTGCAGTTTGTTGCGTAAAGATGCAACGTCAGCGTCGTTTACAATCGTATAAGCCCCTATTGTATCAAGCGTGTTTTTCGTTGCATCGCAATCGTAATCGAGTTGAGAGTTGATACGCGCAAGGATGTGCCCTTCCGATAAAGCGTCACGACACACCACCGACGCAACACGCGTTTGTCTATCGCGCAAAATCACAAGTACTTTGTCAAACAAACTTTCAAATCCCCCTTCCAACAAAAGCGGTACTTCGGCAAATACAACGTCCGTGGGCGCAGAATCCATTGAAGAAAGCAACTCCTTCATAATAAGCGGATGCGCCAAAGCGTTTAATTCTTCGCGTTTTTTAGGGTCAGAAAAGACGAGAGCCGAAAGCTTGTCCAACTCTATCTTGCCATCTTTGACACAGCCAAACCGTTGACGGATAAGGGCAACGTAGTCTTCGCTTTGTATTAAGTTTTTATAAATTTCGTCGCAGGAGAACACGGAATATCCAAACTCTTGCAAAATGGACAGTACAGTCGATTTTCCACTGCCGATTCCACCTGTGACCGCTACCCTTACTTTCATAACTGCTCCAAATGTTTCACGGTTTTTGTTTCATATATATTGTTTGTGAAACGGAAAATGTGAAACTTTTATTTATTTCGTATCAAACCAAGTCTTGCCCGTATTCACTTCCACGGTAAGCGGAACACGAAGTTGCACCGCATTTTCCATTTCCGTTTTCAAAATGGAAGAAACTTCGTCCACCTCGTCCATGGGACAATCAATCACCAGTTCGTCGTGCACCTGCAACACGAGTTTTGCTTTGAAATTTTTCTCTTGCAATTTTTTATAAACGTTAAGCATTGCAATTTTGATAATATCCGCGCTTGAACCTTGCAACGGCATATTCATTGCCGCACGTTCGCCAAAGGCGCGCACGTTGCGGTTGGACGATTGCAACTCGTTAATCACGCGCCTACGTCCTAAAAGCGTTTCGATATAGCCGTCTTTTGTCGCCTTCTCCACGTTGCCTTGCATATAACCTTGCACGTCGGAATAACTTTCAAAATAACGACGAATATATTCTTGCGCTTCCTTAGCGCTGATATTCAAGTCGTTGGAAAGACCAAAGGCGCTAATGCCGTAAATAATACCGAAATTGACGGCTTTTGCACGTCTTCTCATTTCGGACGTTACGTTATCAAGCGGTACGTTAAAGACCTGTGATGCGGTAAGCGCGTGTATATCATCGCCGTTACAGTACGCCGAAACCAGCTCTTTACAGCCCGAAAAATGCGCCAAAAGTCGAAGTTCGATTTGCGAGTAATCGGCGTCAAGAAGAACGTTTCCTTCGCTTGCAGTAAATAATTTTCTAAGCTCGCGCCCTTCTTCCGTCCGAATCGGAATATTTTGTATATTCGGGTTTGCGCTTGACAATCTTCCCGTTTGCGTGTTCGTTTGGTTGTAGGTCGTGTGCACTTTTCCGTTTTTAACCAAAGGCTTAAACCCTTCGACGTACGTCGAATTGATTTTTTGTATCTTGCGATAGCGCAAAAGTAGGCGCACGATTTCATAATCTTCCGCATATTTTTCCAACTCTTCTGCGGTGGTTTTATAATTTTTACTGTCCTTGTTTTTCTTTACGCCTGCACCAACGTGCAATTTTTCAAACAAAATTTTGCCAAGCTGTTGCGTGGAATTGACGTTAAACGGCTCGCCAGCCAGTTCGTAAATGCGTTCGACGAGCGAACTTAACTCTTTGTTATATCTCTCCGAAAACTCACGCAAGGCGTTTTCATTGACAGAAACACCCTGTTTTTCCATATCAAAAAGCACGAAAACGAGCGGAAGTTCAACGTCCCTATACAATCTCTTTTCTTCATCGCGCAGGGCGTTATAATACTTATTTTGTAAATATAATAAGCCTGTCGCTTTGTTTTTAGACGGGAAATCGTGATATTCTAAGCAAAATTCTAATCCGTCGGAATTAGAAAGACCGTCCGCAATACATTTCAATATTGCAACGTCTTCAATGGGCGCAAGGAAGGCAACGTCTTGTTCGGACAAGACTTTCATCAATTCCTTCATATTGTACGAAATTATCGTCTTTTTGCCTTCAAAAAGCGTTTTATAAAGCGGTAATAATTCATAGGAATAAAAACCGACGTCCAAAAGCCCTTGCTTGAGCGGTAAAACATATTCGACGAACGGCGCATCCGCAAACGCAACCCTTACGTCATCCGCGCCAAGATTAAAAGCGACTGTGTCTGATTTCGACGCGTTGTAAGCGTCTATAACGACACCAAACGTATCGGGTGTAATTTCTTTAATTTCCTGTAACTTTTGCATTTCTTCGTCCTTTTCTAAGGGCGAAGAAGACGTTTCAACAAAGTTTTCTTTGGCAAGCAGGCTCTTAAACTCTAGCTCAACAAACTTATCGCGAACGGCTGTGGTAAACGGCGTTTTTAATATGCAATCGGCAAGAGCAACGTCGATAGGCGCGCGCACGTCAATCGTCGCAAGCGTGCGCGAGAAATATGCCGTTTCTTTGTTGTCCGTAAGCTTTTTGTTTAACGCGCCCGTAATCTCGTTCAAATGCGCGTAAATACCGTCCAGGTTTTCATACTTTTCAATCAGCATATGCGCGGATTTTTCGCCTACACCTGCAACACCGGGGATATTGTCCGACTTATCGCCCATCAGCGATTTTAAGTCGATAATTTGCGCGGGCGTAAGCCCGATTTCGTCTTTGAAATTTTGAACGGAAAGTTCTAAAATGTCGCTGACGCCCTTTTTCGTAAAGCATACGTTCGTCGTATCGTCGACCAACTGATACGCGTCCCTATCCCCCGTGTAAATATAGGTAGGGATTTGGAATTTTTTCGCCAACGTGCCGATGACGTCGTCCGCCTCGAAACCGGGCATTTCGCAAATGCAAATTCCCATAGCACGCAAAACGTCCTTCAAGACAGGGAATTGTTTGGCAAGGTCTTCAGGCATCGGTTTTCTGCCCGCCTTGTAATCGGCGTAAATTTTATGACGGAAGGTGGGCGCGTGTAAATCGAACGCAACCGCGAAATGCGTCGGTTTTTTGTCTGCAATAATTTTAAGCAAAAGCTTTACAAACCCGAACACGCCGTTGGTCGGTAATCCGTCCTTGGCGGTGAAAACGGGCGTAGCGTAAAACGCCCTATTTAGTAAGCTGTTGCCGTCGATGAGTACAAGTTTTTCCATCTGAAAACGTTTCCTTCTTCTTTATAACAATATTTTACCACGAAATTAAAAAAAACTCAACAGGATTACAAAAAAAATAGAAAAAACACGTGATAAACGCTTGATTTTTTTTATTGTATCCATTATAATAATAAAGCTTTCAGTTGAAACGCCGAAGTGGTGGAATGGCAGACGCGTCGGACTCAAAATCCGATGGTAGTGATACCGTGTGGGTTCAAGTCCCACCACCAGCACCAAAATGACGGGTTTTTGAGTCAAAAATGGCTCAAAACCCGTCGTTTTTTACATTGGCGAAG
>JAZRDK010000054.1:0-6717 GCA_045660225.1 Candidatus Scatosoma sp. | reverse complement strand
CATTTTAATAGACAACACCGCCGTCAAACCTTCGCAAAAGTCGTCGCCTTGGAAGTTGGCGTCCTTTTCCTTCAAAATCCCGTTGCTACGCGCGTATTCGTTCAAAATACGCGTAATACCCGACTTAAAGCCCATTTCGTGGTAACCGCCTTCGGGGGTAGGGATATTGTTAACGAACGAGAAAATTCTTTGCGAATAATCGGACGTGTTTTGGATGGAAAATTCTACTTGGATGTTGTTTTTGATCGCTTTATAATAAATAGGTTGCGAATATAACGTTTTCTTGCCTTCGTTGATGTTTTTAACAAAGTCGGAAATACCGCCGTCGTACTTAAACACGACGCGGTACGGCTCGCTTTCAAGCGCAAGCTCGTCCAAAGCACCGAACAAGGACTGCTGACCAAAGCCCGTATCTTCCGAAACTTCCGCATCCGCGCTTTCTTCTACGTCCGTTTCGCCGTTTTCTTCCGCATCCGTTTCATCCGCGCTAAACAACATCTTCGTACGGCGCGCTTCCGCCATCGTGATACGTTCGTCCACCATCGTAATTTCTACGCCACGATTCAAAAACGCAAGTTCTCTCAAGCGTTCTTCTACCGTTTCTAAATCAAATTCCGTTTCCGAAAACACGCTGGCGTCCGGCTTGAAACGGACGAGTGTACCTTGGCGGTTGGTGCGAATCCCCGTATCTTCCAAAGGACCGTCGGGAATACCCGAGTCTACCTTCTTCTTTCTTGCGTTGAATTTCGAGTGGAAACTCATTTTATACACGCGCTTGTTACGGCAAACCTCGACGGTCAACCACTCAGAAAGGGCGTTGGTAACCGACGCGCCTACGCCGTGCAAACCACCAGAATATTCATAGTTTCCTTGTCCAAATTTACCGCCTGCGTGCAATTTTGTGAAAACGAGTTGAACACCCGAAACCTTTTCTTTCGGGTGTATGTCGGTGGGAATACCACGCCCGTTGTCTTCTACGGACGCACTTCCGTCGGCGTGCAAGGTTACTTTTACCTTCGTCGCGTAACCGTTTGCCGCTTCGTCTATTGCATTGTCTACGATTTCCCAAAGAATATGGTGTAAACCCTTCACGCCCGTCGACCCAATATACATACCAGGACGCATACGAACGGCGTCAAGACCTTCCAAAACTTCAAGATTTTTCGCGCTGTATTCGTCTTTTATCTTCGTTTCGTTTTTCTTATCCGTTGCCATCTCTTATTCCTTTTTCGCATTGCGTAAAAAGCACCGTGGAACAGGCTATTTTACGCCATAATATGCCATTTTACGATTATTATAACATCTTTCGCCCGATTTTACAAATGATTTCAATAAAAAATTTCGGGCAAAGTCAATTTTTTATAATTTTCAAAATTTCCGCAAAGCTTTGCGCTTCGTACGTCGGTTTTACGTCGCCTTTTATCGGTTTTTTGGACGGGTTAAACCACACGCTTTCTATCCCCGCGTCGTTTGCGCTTTTTATATCCGCGTTTAAGCTGTCGCCAACCCAAATCGCGCGCTCTTTTTCAAAGTTTTCGATATGCGAAAGCACGTACGCCGTATACTTTGGCGAAGGCTTATCAAACCCTATCGCGTCGGAAACGAACACGTCTTTTGCATAATCGTTGAGTTTTGCAATTTCAAATCGGCTTTTTTGAATACGCAACGTACCGTTGGTGACGATATACACTCTGCCTAACGTGTTCAACGTTTTCAAAAACTCTTGCGCCCCGTCCACGTAAATAGGGTGCGTGGATAATGCCTGCAAATACGCCCTGTTAAACTTGTCCGCGTCCAAATGCATTTGCAATTCCGCCAAATAGATATGAAAACGCGTATCAATCAATTCTTTTCTCGTCAATTCCCGTCTTTCAAGCTTTGTCCAAAGCGCGTCGTTGACCGTTTTGAAAACGTCTGAAAAACGATTTTCCCAAGGTACGGAAAATTCGTCGAACGCTTTTTTCAACGACAGCGCCGAAGACGCGTGAAAATCGAGAATAGTATCGTCCGCATCGACCAAAAATATATCTTTCATTTTTTCCCCTTATTTTTCCGAAGGTATTACGGCAAGCTCTTTCAAAGCGCGCGTATACGCAACGTATTTCTCGCCGTCCGACATACCTTCTTCCAAGACGGCGACGGACGTAAATTCTAAGCCTTTACTTTCGTAGACGGTCATAATATTCATTTTCGAGCGCGAAACCTTGCCCTTTACCGCCAAGTCGTTGTACGATTTTTTCAAATACTTCGCCTTGGCTTCTTCCGAACAAATTACCGCTTTTAAGCCCTTTTTATCCTTGAAAAACGCGGAAATTCCACGCGCGGTAATGGTGGAAACGTTAGGCCCGTCAAAACCGATAGACTGCATATCAATACCAAGTTTTTCCGAAACGAAATCAACGATTTGGTTGGTGTTTCGATAGTTTTGGTTGAGCGTGAAAATTTCAAAGGACGGAAAGGCATCCGACCATTGCTTGACACCGCGCCAAGGCGTTACGTTTTGCGCGACGTCGCCAAAGACGTTAAACGCCGATTTCGCGTTGATTTTTCTTATCAAATCGTACTCGCAAGCGGACACGTCCTGTCCTTCGTCCACGAACACGTACGAATACACGGGCGAAAGCTTATCGCACACCCCTAAGCAAATCACGCACAACGCGTACGCGTCCGAGCGGTACATATTTTTAGAAAGCATATCGTATTTTTGCTTAGATTTTTTCACCGTTTCGCGATAGAAATAACGGACGACGTCTACGAAATCCGCACTTTCGCCGATGACGACAAAATTTTTTTCGCCACGAAGGTATACATAAAACTCAGAGAACGCGACGTTGCTTGCGCCGATAAGTTCGACCTTTTCTTGCACCCTGTCGATTTCTTCAAGAATTTCCTTGCGCCTAGCAATTCTGTCGGCGTAAATATAAACGTCCGCGTCGCCGATGCGCTGTTTAAAACGTTGCAAATCGAACATTTCCTTCTCGATTGCCGTCCTAAGTTGCGCCAATGATTCTTCGGCGTCCGCAACGATACGGTCGGTGTGTTTTACGAGAAAGCTTGCGCTTTTGTAAAAGGACATCATTTGACGATAGAAATATTCCGGGCGCTTCGCGTTTTCGCTTTTTAGCGTTCCGTCGAAGAAATCGTCCACGTCCAAAACGGCGTTCATTAGTTCGCGGAAAGGTTTCGTGTAATAGAGCCCACCTTCCTTCTTTTCCTTGATTTCGCCAAGGACAGAACGGCGCACGCGCGTCGACGCGTTTTTTATGCCTTCGTAGGCGCTGATTTTCTTCTTGCCGTCACGGATAATTTCCTTGATGAAATCCTTGCACTCGTCCCCCGTAAACAAGCCGTACAAACTGTCGAAAACTTTGTCTTGTTTCTTTTTGACGTCCGTCGTAAATGCAGGCGAATACAAGTACGAAAGATAGCCTTCGTTTTCCTTTTGCGAAGGGTCGATTTTTTCCGCAACGTAAATCTTTTCGTTTCTTAAAACCTGTAAAAAATATTCGTAAACCGTGCAAGTTTTTACGCGTTCAAGTTCCAAAATTTCCGCCAACTCGTCGATAAACGAGTTGAAGGAATTGCTGGGCGTCAAAATTAAAACGTCGCGCGGTTTTACGTCTTCGCTGTTGTACAAAAGATAGCTTAAACGATGAAGCATAACCATCGTTTTACCACTGCCGGCGCAACCTTGCAAAACGAAATTGCCCTTTTCGGGGCGCGTGATGATTTCGTATTGTTTTTCCTGTATCGTTTCGATAATGTCCTTAACCGACGTGTCTTCCTTTCTGCTTTTGATAATCTCGCGAAGGAAGGGGTCTAATACGTTTTCTTCGTCCCTATCCTTAATTTCTTCACTCGAAAGATAGTCGCGCAAGGAAAGGTATTCGTTTTTATAATCAATCAGCTTGCCGTTGGCCGTACGGATAGCGCGACGAAGAATCGTCTTATATTCGTATTCGTTAAACGTGAAGGACGAACAACTTTTTTGGTAATACCGCCTAGCGACGGGGGTACGCCAGTCCAAAATTTCCAAACGGATATCCCCTTTTTTGCCAATGTAGTAGCTGTTGTAACCCTCCTTATTATCCACCAAATCCATACGCGCGAAATACGGCTCGTTAAAAAAGGGGCGGAAGGCTTGAATTTTTTCTTCTTCCTTATCGATTAAGGCGAGCAGTCCGCGGATTTTTCGATAATTCTCCGCGTTGTCGCCTTCCTTTTCCAAATCGGAAATCTCCGCGCGAATTTCTTTGATGCGATTTTTGTGCGGACGAATACGGGCGATGCGTAGCATTTGCATCACCGCGTCCATATGCTTTTCTTCGTACGCGCGCTGGGTTTCGTCGTCTAAAAGCGACAAAAACCAAGCGTGGTCGCCCGATTTCTTCGGGTCAAGAATCGCCATCAGTTGTTCATAACCGAATTTTTCCGACATAGCCGTCCCCTTAGTACTTATATCTAATAATAACATATTAAAATAAAAAAGGAAATAGTTTGAAGGAAAGTTTTTTGAAAATTTTTCCGCGAATTTTGACAAAAAAAGCGCCTGCGTCGTACGCAAGCGTTTTTTTAAGTTTACATTTTGTCAGGGATACCAATACCAAGAAGCGCAAACGCGTTTTTCAGCGCCTGCAAGGTTGCGTTGGTCAACGCCAAACGGAAATTTTTCGTCGTTTCGTCTTCCGCGGACAGGATTTTGCAGTTGAAATAGAACTTATTGAATTTTTGCGCCACGTCCACGGCAAAGCGCGCGATAAACGAAGGTTCGTACTTTTCGCCCGCGTTTTTCACCGTTTCGGGGAAGGTTGCAATCGCTTTTACCAGCTCGATTTCTTCTACGGAGAGTTCGGGAATTTCAAAGCTGGTAACTTCGCCACCCTTTTGGATTACGGAATTTGCTCTTGCGCAGGTGTATTGTACGTACACGCTGGTTTCGCCGTCGAAATTGAGTACTTTGTCGTAGGAAAAGACGATGTCTTTGATTTTGTTGTTGTACAACGCGCCGAAAATGACTGCGCCGACGCCGACCTTTTCCGCTACGTCGCGTTTGTTTTCTAAGTCGGGGTTCTTTTCGTCGATAATTGCGTACGCCTTTTCAATACACTTATTGATAACGTCTTCCAAGAAGACGACGTTGCCCTTTCTCGTCGACATCGTGCCTTCTTCCAAAGACACCATACCGTACGCAACGTGCACCAAATCCTTCGCCCAGTCCTTGCCCATCAGTTCAAGCACCTTGAAGAATTGTTTGAAATGCAAGTTTTGTTGATAGGCAACGACGTACAAGCATTTGTCGAAATCGTACGTCTTCTTTCTGTATTCCGCAGCCGCCATATCGCGCGTTGCGTACAAGGACGAGCCGTCCGATTTCAAAATGATGCAAGGCGTCATATTGTAGTCGTCAAGCAAAACGACCTGCGCGCCACGGCTTTCTACAAGCAAGCCCTTTTCACGGAGTTCGTCTACGACGGGTTGCATTTTATCCGAATAAAAACTTTCGCCTGCGTAGGAATCGAAACGGATATCCAGCATATCGTAAATGCGTTGCACGTCTTTTAACGTCAATTCCTTAAACCAATGGAAAAGCGCAAGACACTCATCATCGCCCTGTTCGATTTTCTTAAAATACGCGCGCGCTTCGTCTTCGTATTCAGGGTGCGTTTCCGCTTCCTGGTGGAATTTCACGTACAGCTCGTTCAAAGCGCGGATACCGCCCTTTTCAATCGTTTGTTTATCACCCCAACGCTTGTACGCGGAAATGAGTTTACCAAACTGCGTGCCGTAATCGCCCAAGTGGTTGATACCCACCGCTTTATAGCCAAGAAAGTTGAAGATACGATACAGCGCACCGCCTAAAACCGTCGTCGACAAATGCCCAATATGGAAGGGCTTTGCAATATTGATGGACGAATAATCAAGGCAAATCGTCTTGCCTTCGCCTTCCTTCGACGCACCGTAAAACTCTTTTTCAGCAAAGATTTTTTGCAAAGTTTCCTGTACGAAAGCGTTTTTGTTTACCTTAAAGTTAAGATAACCGTTGACGGCGGAGACTTCGGAAAGTACTTTGTCCGACGCAATCGTATTATCCGCCAACATACTGTTTTTCAAGTCTTCGGCAATCATTACGGGGCTTTTACGAAGAAGTTTTGCAAGCTTAAAGCAAGGCAATGCGTAATCCCCCATTTCCGTATTCGGCGGAAGGGCGATTAAATCGTATACTTCTTCCTTCGTCAAACCTTCGACGTTTAATTTTTCAACGATATATTGTTTGTAATCCATAAAACACACCTAAACGAACGCTTTTTCGATTTCTGAAAGTTCGTCCTTACTATATTAACATATTTTTTTTATTTGAGCAAGTATTTTTTCAAATAGGGCGCGTTTAATTTGCCAAAATTTTTATTTTGTATTATAATATAGCCGAAGAAATCAAAAAGGACTGAAATTTTTATGAAACTTGGTGTTGTAGGTCTTCCTAACGTAGGCAAATCCACCCTTTTCAACGCAATCACGCACGCGGGTGCAGAATGCGCGAACTACCCCTTCTGCACGATTGAACCGAACGTGGGCGTCGTTTCAGTACCCGATGAAAGGCTGGACAAACTTGCAAATCTTTATACCAGTAAAAAAGTTACGCCCGCCGTCATCGAATTCGTTGACATCGCAGGGCTTGTAAAAGGCGCGTCGAAGGGCGAAGGTCTTGGAAACAAGTTC
>JAZRDK010000053.1:0-4749 GCA_045660225.1 Candidatus Scatosoma sp. | reverse complement strand
GATTGAATTATGGCTAAATCGAATTTGAAAAAGAAACTTCAATTCTGGGGAACGGGTAGAAGAAAGAAAGCTATCGCTCGTGTACGTTTAATCCCCGGCGGTAACGGCACGATCGTTATTAACGACCGCGCGTTTGAAGATTATTTCCCTCAGGGTACGCTTCAATACATCGTTAAGCAACCCATCGCTCTTTTGGAAGTTGAATCCAAGTACGACGTTATCGTCAACGTAATCGGTGGCGGTTATACGGGTCAGGCAGGCGCAATTCGTCTTGGTATTGCGCGCGCTCTTCTCGAAGCAGAAGAAAACAGCCGTCCTGCATTGAAGCAGGCTGGTTTCTTGACGAGAGACCCCCGTGCAAAGGAAAGAAAGAAGTACGGCTTGAAGAAAGCTCGTCGCGCTCCTCAGTTCTCGAAGAGATAATCTTCCGACACGGAACGATACAACGAAAAAATACCGAACGGCTTTGCCGTTCGGTTTTTTCATTTTTTAAGCCGACGGCTACGCTCGTCGTGGCGTTGCAAAAACGTCGTACAGGCGTTTTGCGCCGGTGTTTCTAAAGGGGTGTTCCCTTCGGGAACGGGCGAAGAAGACGTCGTCGTTTCTACGGCTACGTCGCCTGTGGTTTTCGGCGTTTCCGCGTCGTTTTGCAAAAAAGTTTTCAGTAAATTGTAAAGTCCAAAGCGTTCCAAGCAAAAATCCCCCTAAATTCTAAAATTTTTCAATCAAAATCGCAAAAAGCAACTCATTTTCGATTGCTTTAATTGACAAATTAGGATATAATAGAATATGCGTTAATATTGTCGGTCAATGCACGCAAACGGAAAAACGTGGCGTTGCAGGGCAAAGAGCGTGGATTTCCACGGGCGCGAAAAAATCGGAAAAACAAACCATATAGTAAGGAGTTCTTATACAATGATGAATAAGAGCAAAAAAGTAATTAGTCTTTTGATGGCGACGGCGCTTTTGGGTGGTACGTTGGCGTTTGCAGGTTGTGGCGACGACGCGTACAAGGGCGACGAATTGACGCCTGGTTACGATTCGGCGGCGGCGGTTTCGTCCAACGGTGGTTTCGTCGTAGAAAAGGGAGAATACGTGTACTTTATCAACGGCTCGGAAAACTACACCGCGGACAACACCTACGGTGAAGTAGAAAAAGCGGCGTTGAAACGTATTTCTAAGACGGATTTGAAAAACGGTAAATTCGAAACGGCACAGACGGTCGTTCCTTCGTTGTTCGTTGTGCAAAACTACGACACGGGTATCTTCATCTACGGCGACTACGTGTACTACGCAACGCCCACGACGGCAAAGAACGTACACGGTGAAGTAGAAAACACCCAACTTGACTTCAAGCGTGCGAAAATCGACGGCACGGCTGGACCTGAAGATTATTTCTTCCGTGCAACCAGCAACTCGACGAACTATCGTTTCGTAGAAGACGCAAACAAAAACGTATACTGCTTGTACGAAGACAAGGACGCAAAGGCTTTGAAATCGTACAGCGTAGCGACGGGCGTAACGACGACGCTTGTTTCGGGCGCAAGCTCTGAATTCTTCTTCGACAAGAAGAACGCGACCAACCCCAACGTTTACTACACGATGGCGGTTCAGTACAACGTAGACAGCGCAAACGCAACGTCCGCAACGTACAACCAGCTGTATTGTGCAAACGCGACGACGACGGTTTCCGTAGACGCGGACAAGGCGTCCTACACCGTGAAAATCGACGGCGCGGATTATAAAACCTACGACTTTGACGAAGCGTACTTGGAAGAAAAGGAAATTGATTTGTCCGACTATACGGCATATCCTTACGTCAACCTTGGTAAGCTTGTTTTGGACGGCGTAGGCTCGAAGTCGGGCGACACGCAGTTCAACGACAACGACAAAACGGCAAGCCAAGAACCCCAAGGTTACAGCTACACCTTAAAACGTTATGAAAACGGTGGTGTTTACTTCCAGCGTTCGGAAGCGGTTGGCGACGGCGCGAAATTGTACTATTTGTCCGACGATAGGGGCGCAAGCTGGAATACGGTTACCGCAAACGACTTTGCGTCGAACGAAAAAGTTTCCTTGGTTGCGCTGAACGAAACGAAGGCAAGCAGTACGGCGTACTTTGAAATTGACAAAGACGGCGCGCATACGTATATGTATTTCGACGGCACGATTTTGAAGAAGGCGACGGCGAAGGCAGACGGTACGGCGAACGTTATCAACCTTGCATACGAAGTTTCCGGCGGTACGTTGTATAAGACGGTAGGCGAATATTTGTATTTCTATTCGGCTGGAACGAACGGCAACAATATGCAACGCATCAACTACCAGGGTACGGCGGACAAATACAACCCTATCTTGGCGGAAGGCGAATACAAGCCCGTACAAGTAGAAGGCGTTGACTGGGATTCTTCCTGGTTTAAGCCCGAATTCGTAGACGATATGCTCCTTTACTCCAACGCGCAGTCCTACGGCGCAGGCTCGGCATATCACTACGTATACGCGACCAAGCTTGGCACGACGGCGGAATTGACGGCACGCAACGAAAGCTATAACGCGGTGATAGAATACATCGACGGTTACAGCGAAAACAGCGAATTGAAGGACGCAATGACGTACTACTTCCGCACCGGCGAAAGAACGTACTTTGACGAAGTCGTAGATTTGAAACTTGACCTTTACGACACGTATCAAATCGACGAATTCAACGCGTTCGTTAAGAAATTCGAACAGGGCGGTGAATTTGCAGGCAAGCTTGAAAAGAATTTCTTCGCGCTCGTTGGTAAGATGACGGACGCAGACAAGGAAGCGGTAGACACCGCTTGGAGAGATTCGTTGCCTGAAGAACCGAAGACGGAAGAAACGGACGACGGTATGCCTGGTTGGGCAATCGCGCTGATTATCGTAGGCGGTGTGCTTATCGCTGGCGGTGTGGCTACGATTATCGTTATCTCGAAGAAGAAAGCTGCGTTGAAACGCGAACAAGACCGTATCGTAAACAGCTATAAGAAGGAAACGATTGATACGACGGACGATAAGTCGATTGACGTTTATGCGGACGATAGCGAAACGGTAGAAGTTGAAGAAAACGTAGAAGAAACCGCAGAAGAAAACGTAGAAGAAAAAGCGGAAGAAACCGTTGCGGAAGAAACGGCGGAAGACGCTTGAAGGAAAGAAGAATAAGAAATGAGAAAGTCGTTTCCGTAAAGGGAACGACTTTTTTTGTAAAAAAGTAAAAAAAGTTTGAAAACGGCATAAAAAATAGTTTACAAAATCGCAAAATACTAATATAATATAGCAAAATCAAGGCGTAAGCCGAAAGAAACGAGGGAAAATCAGATGGCGAATTATGTAATGTGTCCGCGTTGTGAATTGAATTTTATCGACGCTGACGAGCAGGAATACTGCGAAGTATGTATTAAGGAAATGAGCGGTGAAAAAACGTTTACGGACGACTTTGAATCGGAAGAAGGCGTAACGGAAACGGAACTTTGCCCCATTTGCGGTGAGAACTATATGGCGCTTGGCGAAAAGATGTGCGACGAGTGCAAGAAAAAGTCGGAATACGAAGAAGAAATCGAAGAAGACGACGAAAAAGAAGACGCGTCTTGGAGAAGTTATCTTGACGACGAAGAAGAAGAGCTTGACCTTGGTATCCCCGATTCGGAATTTGAAGACGAAACGGACGACGAGGAAGAAGAGGAAGAAGACCAAACGGAAGAAGACGATTTCGAATACGTATCGGCGGACGATTACGACTTTGACGACGACGATGACGACGATGAGGACGATGACGACGATTTCTAAAAAATAGAAAAGCAAAACGGATAAACACAAGCGTTGTGTTTAGCCGTTTTTTTATAAATCGTCCGCGTCCTGCACGGGCGTTTCTTTTTTGTTTTTGGGTTTGCCCGTATAACTGCCGTTTACGTCCGTGTCCGAAGGCTTGGAAAAAAGCTCGATGGCACGTTTCGTGGGGGCAGGTATGCGTTTATGCCCGCCGTTTGCGTTTTTCAATCGTTGTTACCGCCGTGCGAATAGTCTTGACGCTGGCTATCCTTCGTCGATTTCGAACCGCAGTTTTTGTTGCCACAATTTTTTGCTTTTTGGTTGTTTTGCTTGTTTTTCATAATAACTCTCCTTTTTGATAAAAATTTGCGCCGACTTCGGGTGTAGGATTATTCCCTTAGCCTAACAAGATTTGTTGCGTTTCAGCGCTTGCTAGGCTCGAAAGGCAAATGCAAATCGACGTAACCCTGTTCCGCCTTACAAAGCGGACAAACCTTCCACGCCTTCGTCGCAACGTGCATATAACCGCACTCGCTACAAATCCAAACAACCGGATGTTCGCAGGAATACAGCGTGCCGTTTTTGACGGCGTCGTGGAGATATTCAAATACGATACGATGTTGCTCTTCGACGGCGGAAACCATCTTATAAAGCGCGGAGACGTCTTCAAAGCCTTCTTTTTCCGCCGTTAAGGCGAAGGAAGGGTAAATCTCCTTCGTTTCGTTTTTCTCGTCCGTCATCGCGAATTTTAAGCCTTCTTCCAACGTACCCAAGTGGAAGGGATAGTCGGCGTCAAAGCTTACGCTTTCCCTGTTGCCAGCTTTTTCAATAAGCTTGTTAAAAAATTGCGTGGCGTGCAGGGTTTCGTTTTTGGCAATTCCGCGCACGGCGTCCGCCAAAGTTTTCAAGTTTTCCTTCATAGCAAGCTTGGCAATCATTTGATAGCGCATACCTGCCTGACAC
>JAZRDK010000052.1:0-1708 GCA_045660225.1 Candidatus Scatosoma sp. | reverse complement strand
CATGGCTACGATCCGACTTGCTCTCCGTCTACGTCGGCGGTAAAAACATCTTTGAACTTTGCGATATGTCCGTGGACAAGCTTTGCGATTTTATGGACGAACTCAAAAGCACGCTGACGCAGACCGAGCATTTGATTGCGGATGCGATTATCAAGGAAATCAACTGCAGGCTTGGGTTTTTACGCAACGTCGGCTTGAATTATTTGACGCTGACGCGTACGGCGGTTACGCTTTCGGGTGGCGAAAGCCAGCGTATCCGTTTGGCGACGCAAATCGGTAGCGCGTTGACGGGCGTTTTGTATATTTTAGACGAGCCGAGCATCGGCTTGCACCAACGCGACAACGAAAAATTGTTAAATTCTTTGAAGGGCTTGCGCGATTTGGGGAATACGCTGATTGTCGTCGAACACGATGAAGATACGATGCGTTCCGCGGACTATATCGTCGACATCGGGCCGAAGGCAGGTGTACACGGCGGAGAAGTCGTCGTTTGCGGTACGCAGGAAGACGTGATGGCGTGTCCGAATTCGATTACGGGCGATTACTTGGCAGGCAGACGTAAAATTGAAACGCCGACGCAAAGAAAAGCGCCGACGGATAAATGGTTGACCTTGTACGGTTGCCATCAGAACAATTTGAAGAATATCGACGTGAAAATTCCCGTCGGTTTGATTACTGCCGTAACGGGCGTTTCCGGAAGCGGTAAATCGAGTTTCGTCAACGAAATCGTATATCCCCTTCTTGCCAACACGCACAACGGCGCAAAGCATAGACAGGGCAAATACGAACGCGCGGACGGCATCGAGTATTTCGACAAAGTGATTGCCATCGACCAGTCGCCCATCGGACGCACGCCAAGGAGCAACCCTGCCACGTACACGGGCGTTTTCAACGCGATTCGCGACCTGTTTTCGATGACGCCCGACGCCAAAGAAAGGGGATATAAGGCAGGCAGGTTCTCGTTCAACGTGTCCGGGGGCAGGTGCGAGCATTGTTTTGGCGACGGCATTATCAAGATTGAAATGCACTTCCTTCCCGATATTTTCGTGCCCTGCGAAGTGTGTGGCGGAAGACGGTATAACCGTGAAACTTTGGAAGTCAAATACAAGGGCAAGAGCATTGCCGACGTTTTAGAAATGACGGTGGAAGAAGCATGCGAATTTTTCGCGCCCGTGCCGAGTATCTACAACAAAATTAAGACCTTAAACGAAGTGGGGCTTGGGTATATTCGCTTGGGGCAAAGCTCGACAACCTTGTCGGGTGGCGAAGCGCAACGCGTCAAACTCGCCACCGAGCTTGCGAAACGCTCTACGGGCAAAACCTTGTATATTTTGGACGAGCCGACGACGGGCTTGCACAGTTACGACGTCGACAAACTCATTAAAATCCTTCTCAAACTCCGTGACGGCGGAAACAGCGTGCTGGTTATCGAGCATAACTTGGACGTTATCAAAACGGCGGACTACGTCGTCGATTTAGGTCCGGAAGGCGGTTTGGGTGGTGGCGAAATCGTTTGCGAAGGCACGCCCGAAGAAGTGGCTGAAAACGCAAACAGCTATACAGGGCAGTTCTTAAAGAAAATATTGTAAAAGAAAAAACCGCGTTCAAACGAACGCGGTTTTCGTATGTAAGTCGGTATTTTTTAAGATTTATTTTTGCGCCGTCTTCATTGATGGTTAAGGTGTCCCCGTTCCAAGCAACGGGCTGG
>JAZRDK010000051.1:0-6918 GCA_045660225.1 Candidatus Scatosoma sp. | reverse complement strand
GGTTTGTCGCCAAATCTGTGCTCTAAGAAATAGAGCTCAAAATGGTCGGAGTAGTCGGTAATCGGCGAGAAATCTTCAAAAACTTCGCTGATGCCTTCTTCGATGAAGGTGTTGTAGCTGTCTTTTTGGATTTCAACGAGGTCAGGAATATCGATAACTTCGTTGATTTTACCGAACTTTCTTCTTTCGGTTTTGCCATACTTGGTAATAGGTAAATCCATTTTGTTCTTTTTGCTCCTTGCATAATTTTTCAGGCGATCTACCGAGTATATCTTTTCATCGATAAAAATCGAAATTTTTGTCTTGGTTTGAAATTTTTTTTATCGTACGCTTTACTTTTGGCTTTCTTTACGCTATAATATAATAAAGAAAGGGTTTTTTACCGCAAAAACCGCCTTTTTTGGTGATTTTTCAGGGGTTTTTCCCCGAAAAAAACCTTCTTGGGACGGCATTACGCCATCATAAAGCATAATGATACATTATCTAATTATATCCGCCCCGAAAAAAGATGTCAAGCGTTTTTTTCCTGAATTGAAAAGTTTTTTGAAAAATTTGGAATTTCGAAAGGAGTTTTTATGAGAATCGACAAATTTCTCAAGGTTTCGCGTATCCTAAAACGGCGCACCGTCGCACAGGAAGCGTGCACGGAAGACAAGGTGGTTATCAACGGCAAACCAGCCAAACCGTCACACAAAATAAAAATCGGCGACGAAGTGGAAATTTTATACGCTTCGGGGTCGCTGAAATTTCGTGTCTTAAACGTCAAAGAAACGGTAAAAAAAGAAGAAGCACAAACGTTGTACGAGGTGATTTTATGAGTGAGAGAATTTCCGTAACCGCCATTATTTGTTCGGCAGGCAAAGGCGCGCGCGCCGGGTTTGAGAAGAACAAACTTCTCGTCCCCTTCCTGGGCGCAACCGCGCTTGAAAAGGCAATTTCCGCGTTCGATTTTCCTGCCGTTGACGAAATCATCGTCGCAAGTTCTAAGGAAGACTTCGACGAAATTTCCGCCCTTTGCAGTCGTTTTCCTCGCACGAGCGTCGTGCTCGGCGGAAACACGCGTACGGAATCCGTTTTCAACGCCCTGCAAAGCGCAACCAAGGACGTCGTCCTGATTCACGACGGCGCAAGACCGTTTGTAACGCGCGCCGTCATCGAAGGCTGTATCCACAGCGTCAAAACGAAAGGAAGCGGTATTTGTTCCATTTCTTGCACGGATACGATTGCCGTCGTTTCCAAGGATAGAATCGTGGACGTACCCGACAGAAACGCGCTCCGTCAAATACAAACACCGCAGGGTTTTTATCGTGAAAACATTACCTTCGCATACGCGCAAGCGATGGAAAAAGCGAAGGTTTCGTCCCTTTCCTACACCGACGATTCGTCCGTATTCGCTGACTACTGCGGTGCGCCCGTCTACTGCGACGGCGCGCGCGAAAACGTGAAACTTACACACCCTGAAGACTTCTTCTCACCCGTTAGGGTAGGCTTTGGCGTGGACACGCACGCATTTGGAAAAGCGCAAAATTTCGTCAGGCTTGGTGGCGTAAACGTTGCATCCGAAACGGGGCTTATTGCGCATAGCGACGGCGACGTAGTCGTGCACGCGTTGATGGACGCCCTGCTTTCGTCCGCAGGATTGAAAGACATCGGACACTATTTCCCTGACACGGACGAAAAATGGAAGGACGCGAACTCGATGAAAATGTTGCACCGCGTCGTAGAATTGCTTGCGGAAAACGGGCTTTTTCCCGTCAACGTTTCGATTGCCGTGCAGGCGGAAAAACCGCGCCTTGCAAAACATATCGACGAAATGAAAAACAACGTCGCAGGCGCGCTGAAAATCGACCCGACGGCGGTGGGGATTAGCGCCGGCACAAACGAAGGTTTGGGTTACGTCGGCGAAGGCAAAGGCATTACCGTGTACGCGTACGCGTCCGTACGGGGGTATAAATAATGGCATCGAAAAGCAAATCCCCCACCAGCCAGTTCGTTTGTACAACCTGCGGATTTACGACATTGAAATGGTTGGGCAGGTGTCCCGACTGTGGCGAATTTAACACTTTGCAAGAAGAACTTATACGCACCGCCGAACCGCAAAAAAACGATTTTCGCAGGGGCGTGTCCGAGATGAAAACGCGCGCCCTGCCTTTATCGAAGGTCGGTTATGAAAAATTCGAACGCGTAAAGAGCGGTATCCACGAGTTTGACACCGTTTTGGGCGGTGGCATCGTACCCGGCTCGCTCGTGCTCCTTGGCGGTGACCCCGGCATCGGGAAATCCACCCTTTTGACGCAGGTGGCGGCGTATTTGGCGTCCACGCAAGCCGAGCCCACTTTATACGTTTCCGCGGAAGAAAGCTGTTCACAAGTCAAAATGCGTTGCGAACGGTTGGGGCTTACTTCGGATAATTTGCTCCTTCTCAACGAAACGTGCTTGGAAGACGTAGAAGCGTCGCTTGGCAACGCAAAGTTCGTCGTTATCGACTCCGTGCAGGCGATTTATACGGAGAGTTTATCGTCGTCGGCAGGCTCGGTTGGACAGGTACGCGAGTGCGCGTCGAAACTGATGCGGATTGCAAAAACGAACAACGTCACGTTTTTTATCATCGGACACGTCACGAAGGAAGGCTCGCTGGCAGGCCCGAAGGTGCTGGAACATATTATGGACACCGTGTTGTATTTCGAAGGGCAACAAGAAGACAATTTCCGTTTACTTCGCGCGGTGAAAAACCGTTTCGGCTCAGCACAGGAAGTAGGCGTGTTTGAGATGACGGAAAAAGGGTTGCTTAGCGTAAGCGATTATTCCAGCCTGTTTTTAAGCGAAACGCGCGGACTTTCGGCAGGCTCGACGGTTACGCCGTCGCAAAGCGGAAACCGTTGTATGAACGTGGAAATTCATACGCTGATTTCGCGCACGGCGTACGGGCAACCGCGCCGTATGAGCTTGGGCGTCGATTATAATAAGTTGGTGGTTTTGATTGCCGTTTTGGAAAAACGGTGCGCTATCCCCTTCTTTAATTCGGACGTGTATATCAACGCCATGGGCGGTATTCGTTTGGACGAGCCGTCGGTTGACCTTGCCATCTGTTCCGCCTTGGCAAGCGCGTCGTTGGACGTGCCTATCGACAAGCACACCGCATTGTTTGGCGAAGTCGGTTTGACGGGCGAAGTGCGTGGCGTGCACTACGCGGAAAAGCGTGTCAACGAGTGCATAAAAACGGGATTTAAGCGCGTCGTTTTGCCGGCAAAGAATATGAAATCCTGCGAAAAATACAAAGACAAAATCGAGCTTGTGCCCGTACAATACGTCGGACAAATGATAAAGGCGCTGGGTCTTAGAACGGCGCAAAAAGACGGCTTGGATAAAACGGAATAATCGGCAATTCGTCTATCCGCCCCATGCATGGGGCGGAATTTTGTTTTTCGCCTTGACAAAGCTTGCGCTTTGGTGTATAATAGGTACAATTAGGGCACAATAAAACGCTAAAAAACACGCAAGGAGAATCGTATGTCCACGCAAAATTACGTTTACGAATACTACCACGAAGGATTTTTCGGATACAGCCTTACGCCCGTTTTTGAAGAATTTTCGTTGGCGCATTTACTTCCCATCGTCGTCTTGTTGACGGCAATCCTTCTCACCTATTTCCTGCGCGCAAAAATTAGGGTTTGGAAGGGCGAAGAAGCGTTTCGCTTTATCTTAGGCGCAGTGTTGATTTTGAACGAAGCCTTCTACTACTGGCGACTGTTGTACGTCGGCAACGGGGGCGCGTCACAGCTTGACCCGATGTTGACCTATCTCCCTTTGCAGGTGTGCGAGTGGACGGCGTACATATCGGCGTTTATGTTGATGAAAAAGAGTAAGCACCTTTTCGATATATGCTTTTACGTCGCCTTGACCTTGGGCGCAATCCCCCTGTTTACGCCTGCCGTTATTACCTACACGGGCCCTACCTACGCAAGATATTATCAATTTTGGACTGAACACTTACTCCCCATATACGCGGTGTTCTATATGATATTCGTACACGGGTTTAGGGCGGATTACAAGAAAACGTATAAACCCGTCGCGTTGCT
Organism: Candidatus Scatosoma sp.; assembly: GCA_045660225.1. GTDB lineage: Bacteria > Bacillota > Clostridia > Christensenellales > Borkfalkiaceae > Scatosoma. The sequence goes on along the minus strand of JAZRDK010000051.1, from coordinate 2,839 downwards.
CGGCGCGTTGTGCGTTTTGGCAATTATCGCCAACATAAACATTGAAAACGCAAACTTTATGTACCTTGCAAGCGGTACGTCGGGCGATTCGATTGCGAATATCCTGCCCCAAAACATTTGGGTGCGCCTTGTCCTGTACGTCGGCATTTTGGCGGTGTTGTTTTTCCTTATCTCTCTACCGCAAATTATTCCACAAATCAAGGCTCACAAAAAACGCAAACGCGAACAAACGGAATTGCCCGTAGCAGAAGACCACGTGCAAGAATAACCAAAAAACAAAGGGGCAGGGATGCGTCGACGCATCCCTGCCCTATTTTTATTTACGTTTTTATAACAACTGTGCAATCAGTTCGTCCCGCGATTTTTCCGAAAAATAGATAGGCGGAACGTCCAACATCGTCTTACAACCCACCACGCCTTCGTCGTTAAGCCTGCACACGGCACGCGCGCAAGCAACGAGTACGGACGCCGTAAATTCCGCATTAGAATCTAAACGCAACGAATATTCTATCGTTTGCTTATGCTCGTTAGAAAGCCCCGTAACGCCACTTCTTATCACCACACCACCGTGGGGAAGTTTGCTGTGCTTTTCCTTCAATTCTTCCAAAGAAATGAAATGCACCGTCGTATCGTAGTCGGCAAAATAGTTGGGCATCGTTACGATTTCGCGTTCGATTTTCGCCCTATCCGCGCCTTCTTTTGCAACGACGAAGCACTCGCGTTTGTGCTTTTCACGGGTAGTGAAAACGGGATTTTCGCCCCTTCTAACCGATTCTAACGCGCTTTCTACGGGAATCGTGTACTGTCTTGCATCCAACACCCCGTCGATACGACGAATCGCGTCGGAGTGGCCTTGGCTTACACCCTTGCCCCAAAACGTATAATCTTTGCCGTTGGGCAAAACCGCGCCCGCATACAAACGCGCAAGCGAGAACATGCCCGGGTCCCAACCAGCGGACACCAACGCCGTTTTACCGCCCGCCGTTGCTTGGTCGGACACGGTTTTTACGTGATTAGGGATATTCGCGTGCGTATCGAAACTGTCAACGACGTTAAAATAGCGCGCCAAGGTAGGCGTTTGTTTAGGTAGGTCGGTTGAACTGCCACCGCAAATCACAACGACGTCGATTTCGTCCTGCATCGAATAAATATCGTCCGCGGAATAGACGGGGATTCCCGTCAGCGTGTTTACCGTGGCAGGGTCGCGTCTTGTAAATACGCCCACCACCTTCATATCAGACGCTTGCAAAAGCGCCGTTTCCACGCCCTTGCCCAAATTTCCATAACCGTAAATAGCGATACGAATACTCATTTTCATTACCCCTTCATAAGCTTGTCTAATATTATAGCACACGCCGACGCATTTTTCAAGCGCTGATACGCAAAAAAAGCGTGGGAAATTTTACAATTTTTTATAGGAAGTATTCAAAAAGCTTATACGTCCAAGCGCATATCCCCTTCTTGTATCCAACCCTTCTTACGCATAAACTCGGAAATAAGCAAGTTCAAAAGCGCAGGGAGCACCACCATTAAGAGTACGATGCCGATACACCCAAGCGCGCCCGTCGTGTAGGAAAACGCGTCGATAATGCCGACGAAACCGCTCGTACCCATACCCCCGCCGTTGAAACCGCATTTGATTTCAAAAAGGCAGGTGGAAAGCGGGCCTAACACCGCGCTGGAAAGTATCATCGGCAACATAATTAAAGGCTTTTTCATGATATTCGGGATTTGGAGCATACTCGTCCCCACGCCTTGCGCAATCAATCCGCTTACCTTGTTTTCTCTAAAACTTGCCACGGCAAACCCGACCATATGACAGGCGCAACCAACCGTTGCCGCCCCACCTGCAATCAGCATATACTCCGCGTTTGCACCGCCACCTTCCACGACGGATTTCGCAACGGAAATCCAAATCGCCGCGGACGACGTTGGCATCGTCAACAATACGCCCATCACAACCGCTATCACAACGCCCATCACAAACGGCGTCGCCTTCGTCGCCAGGGCAATGAATACGCCCAGCTGGTTCACCGCCCAAATAAACGGATAGGCAACGTACACACCCAAAAACGCAAGCACCATCACGCCGAGCGGAATTAAAATGATGTCGAGTTTCGTTTTTCCTGCGTACAATTCTACGATTTCTATTGCAAGCATTACGACGACGTACGCGCCGATAGGGTTTCCAGGCGCACCGAACGCGAGCGTCGTAAACGGTGCAACGCCCACGATGAGCTTATCGGCAAACGCGCCGACAAACCCTGCCACCGCCGACGCGTAGACGAGCAGTTTATTTTTGCCGAGCGAGTGTGCAATCCCGATGCCGATGCCTGCGCCCATAAGCGATTTCGCCATCGATGCAATCGTGTTCAGCGTACGCCCTACGTAATTGTCAAGACCTATGACTTTGTCGGCAAACGTTGCCAAAATCGTACCGGCAATCAAGGTGACGAACAAGCCTTGCGCCATGCCCGAAAACGCCGTAATAAACCAACGCTTGGGAAGTGCCTTCAAATACGCCTTAAAACGCGCTTTTATACCAACTTTTTCTACCGTTTGCATATCTACTCTCCGTAGGTTTTTTACCATTATACACCATCAATCGATAAAAAGCAAGCGATTTAACGCAAATCGATAAAAATTTATCTATTCGATAAAATGTAACGAGAAAAGCCCCGACCTTCTTGCAAAGGTCGGGGCAATCGTTTATGCGACTTATTTTCTTTCGAAACTGTCACAACAGGTACAACTTTCCGCGTCGCAACTGCACGTGTTGCCGACGTGGATTTTCGTAAGCGTACAGAAATCGAAGTCGGATCGTAGCCATGTCGTTCTG
>JAZRDK010000050.1:0-7850 GCA_045660225.1 Candidatus Scatosoma sp. | reverse complement strand
CAAGAATTTATCAAACGGCCATTTCGGCATTTTTACGACGAGATAGTCAATCGTCGGCTCGAAACAAGCGTAGGTGTTGCCCGTAACGTCGTTGACGATTTCGTCAAGCGTATAACCGAGCGCGATTTTCGACGTAACCTTGGCAATCGGGAAACCCGTCGCTTTCGACGCGAGTGCGGACGAACGGCTAACACGAGGGTTTACTTCGATAACCGAGTATTCAAACGAGTCGGGGTTGAGCGCAAACTGCACGTTGCAACCACCTTCAATGCCAAGTTCGGTAATAATCGAGAGCGCCGCCGTGCGGAGCATCGTATATTCTTTCGTGGAAAGCGTAACCGCAGGCGCAACGACGATGGAGTCGCCCGTATGGATACCGACGGGGTCGACGTTTTCCATCGAGCACACGGTCAAACAGTTGCCCTTACAGTCACGGATAACTTCGAATTCGACTTCCTTCCAGCCTGCAATGTATTTTTCAATCAATACCTGCGTAATAGGCGAAAGCATCAAGCCGTTGTGCGAAATCAAACGCAAATCTTCTTCGTTGTACGCTACGCCACCGCCTGCACCGCCAAGCGTATACGCAGGACGGACGATGACGGGATATTTTAAGCGGTTTGCAATCGCCACACACTCTTCCACCGTGTACGCGATGTCGGAAGGCACGCAAGGTTGGTTGATTTTTTCCATCGTGTCCTTGAAGAGCTCTCTATCTTCCGAACGGTCGATTGCGTCCAGTTTCGTACCGATAAGCTTGACGCCGTGTTGCGCCAAGAAACCGGATTTTGCGAGTTTGCAACCCATCGTCAGACCCGTTTGACCACCAAGCGACGCCAACAAACTGTCGGGTTTTTCCTTGATGATAATACGCTTTAACGATTCTTCGGTAAGCGGTTCAAGATAAATTTCGTCCGCAAGCGCTTTATCCGTCATAATCGTTGCGGGGTTAGAGTTGCAAAGAACGACGTTTACGCCTTCGCTTTTCAAAACGCGACAAGCCTGCGCGCCTGCGTAGTCGAATTCCGCTGCTTGTCCGATGACAATCGGGCCGGAACCTATAACGAGTACTTTCTTAATATCACTTCTTTTAGGCATACGTCTTTCTCCTTATTTCATCATTGCAAAGAATTTTTTGTACAAAGGGTTTTCGGGGTTGCCGATGTCGCAACACTCAGGAATAAACTGCGTCGTGATAATCTTGTTTTCTTCCCAAATTAAGCCCTCGCACGAGCCGTCGTTGACGTTTACGAATTTTACCCTTCCCTGTTTCACGCTGTCTACAAGCACTTCATAACCGTGGTTTTGCGTCGAGATATATACTCTGCCACAGTCTACACACTTAACGGGCTGGTTGCTACCCCTATGTCCGTACTTATGCTTTACGACGGTTGCGCCAAGCGCTAAGGCAACAAGCTGATGTCCAAGCCCGATACCAAAGACGGGCAACTTGCCGATAAGCTTTTTCATTTCTTCCACCGCGCCCGTGTTGTCGTTGGGGTTGCCAGGGCCGTCGGACACGACTACGCCGTCCACACCCAGCGCAAGGATTTCTTCCGCCGTTGCAAAGTAAGGCACGCTGACAACCTTCGCGCCGAGCGAAACAAGGTTTTGCACCGTACTGTTTCTCGCCCCGAAGTTCCAAAGCGCAAGCGTATACTGCGCGTCGTCTGCACCGTAGGTCTTGCTTTCCTTAGACGCCACCGTTTCCACCGCGTTTTCCGTCTTATACGACGCCATTTTCGCGATTTCTTCTTCCGTCAAAGGCTTTTTGCTGATGCGTGCGTTAATTGCGCCTTCTTCGCGCAAAATCTTGGTAAGCTCACGCGTGTCTACGCCGTAAATACCCACGACGCCTTGTTCTTTTAAGTAACTTTCCAACTTTTCTTCCATGCGGAAATTCGAAGGGTCGTCGCAAATTTCGCGAACGACGTACGCGGACACCCACGCCTTATCGCTTTCCACGTCAGAACGCATCATACCGTAGTTTCCGATAAGCGGAAACGTTTGTACGACGATTTGTCCGTAATTTGCAGGGTCGGTAAGCGTTTCGATATACCCTACCATACCCGTCGAAAAGACAAGCTCGCCCGTAACGTCGCCTTCCGCACCAAACGCGTAGCCTTGCAACGTTTTACCGTTTTGTAACGTCAAATAAATCTTCTTTTTCATTGTGCGCTCCTTCAATCTATCGTAATCTTTCTTTTGCCTTATTTGCAAAAAATAAGACTGATTTTCGAAAAATCAGTCCTTATTAGCCAAAAATGAAACCTTTTCAAAAACGGAAAAACGAACAGCGCCGTAGACGATGGTTTTGTCCATCTTATCGCGACCTGCCCCGAGATTCATCGTGTTTGCGTTGTCAAAGGTTTTTTCAAAATACATATGTGCACCTGCCCATTTCTATACATTATAGCACTCGAGTTTGCTTTTGTCAACTCAACAAAACGCCTATTTCTCGAAAAAATAAAATTTTTTCTCGCGCACTACGCGCGCCCGTATGCAAACGATTCAAAATTCCCTTCATTAAGGTCAACGCGAATCGTAATTTCGTCACCACGCAACACCGCGCAAATATGCTCTTTGGAAAACGGTATGCGTTTGCCGTCTTCAAAAAGCACCAAAACGCCAAACGTCGACTCGACGGAAATTTGTATGCGCAACGGGTCGAGCAATTCGTCGTCACACAAAAGCGCGCAGAGCAAAACGTCTACATCCATCGTCCCTTCTACCACACCGCGTTTTACGGCGTCTAAGCCAGCGAGTTTCTTAGCAAGCGCACGCGACACCTTTTTCGATTTCGCACCGCTGACGCGTACGTATATATTTCTCTCGCCCTGCGCGTCACGGGTTGCAGTTTTACAAATTTCGACGAGCACGTTTTTCAAAACGTCGGCAAATTTTTTGTATTCGCCGTCTGGGCACGTAATTTTATAATTTCCAGCCCAGCCGTTCGCAAGGATACAAACGGTGTCGTTTGGCGACGAAACGCCGACGTTGATAAGAGCAACCGTTTCCCTTACCGCAGACGACAAGGCGCGCGATAACATTTCCGACGAAACGTTTACGTCCGTCGTCAAAAACGCCAAGAAGGTTGTAGGATTTTTGCACCCGCCCGTAAACACCGCGCCGATTTTGCAAGGATAATCGCCAAGCATAAACTGAAAGGACGTTTCTTTAGGGCAACCGCCTTCTGCGGTTATAGACTGCGCCAAGCGCGAACTGTTTTCAGGTGCGTTAGCAAGGCCGTCCCACAACGCTTTTGCGCCCTTTTCAAACGGCGCAAGCGTCAGTTTTTCGCCCATGTTTCCCGTGGACGCAATCATCGTTTCCGTGCGTTCTACACCGTATTTCCCAAACAAATCACACATCGATTCGGCAAGGCGTTCTCCGTCGGATGAAATACAGTTTGCGATACCGCCGTTTACAAGCACCGCGCGCGCGTAACCGTATTTCATATTCCGATTAGAAACCCTAACGGGCGCACCTAAAAAAGGCGAGTCCGCACACACGCACGCCACGGCACAACGCTTATCGGTAAATAGTATACCAAAATCGAGCCCACCGTCCGTACGTATACCGCAGGATACGGCGTTTGCCTTAAAACCTACGGGCGCGCAAACACCGCCTTCAATCCTCTGCAATTCTTTGTTTACAGCGTTCTTTCTCATCGATTATATACTCTCAAACACTACTTCTGCACGGACGACGATTTCGTCAAGTTCGTTTACGCCGTGTAATAAATACGCGTCCGTTTCCGACTCTTTTCTATAAAAGCGAAGCGTTTCGGATTCTTTGCATTGTTTCAAATAGGCAATGGAAAATTTCTTTACGCGTTTTTTAGACAACTCGTCCACGGAAAAACAGTTCATACAAAAATCAGCATAGCGCGTATTGTTGACGTGGTGGTTGTGGTCGTAGTCGGTGTACGCAATCGTAACGACGTATTTCAAATCGCCTTCACCGTAGGCAAAAGCAGGCACTTTGAAAGTGGGATTTTCAATCGCTTTCGTCGTGTTGTAGGTGGAATAGTCTTGCCCCGTCAAAGTCTTCGACGGCAAAATTTTGCCCGTTTTTATATCCACTAAACACCACCGCGACGCCGCGTTGATTGCAAGATTACCATGCTTGTCAAAAAAACGGTATTCCCTTTCGAATACGACGTGCGACGGGGGCAACGGCCAGGTAACGACCTGTACTGCGTCCGAATAAAATACGGGCGTGAAAAACTGACAACAAATCGCGGACACGAAAAACGCGCAACCGTTTGCTTTCGTAAATTGATAGCCAAAACCAAGCTCGTCCGCGGACGAGCCAGCCACTTCTTCCATCAACGAAAGCGCGGTGGAAACTTTCATTTCGTCCTTGAAATCCACTTCTCGGTTTTTCAGAATAAATTCTTTTTTATGTTCGTAAATTTCCATGCTTTTATTATAGCTTTTTTGCGTAAGAAAGTCAACACCGATTTTGAAAAAAATACCCAACTTTTCGGCTTTTCACGGAAAAATTTTTGTAGGCGACTTGACTTTATCCTTTAGACGTGATATAATACTTAACGTAAAGTACTTTTTTCACTAAACACCTTTATTTATAAAGGGTTTAGCCTGATTTGAAAAAGGCTTTACGTCTGACAAAGTAGTACTATGTCAGATAAAAACCACTTTTTGGGGGTACGTATGTACGAGCAGGATAACGTAATGGAATCGGGCGCGATTGTTGGCGGTGAAGAACAGAACCTTGGCATCAGCGCCGACCTTATCCGCGGACACATCAACACCATTATTTTGCGCTGTCTTTACGACGGAGACAAGTACGGTTATGACATCATCAACGAAATCGAGAAAAAGAGTGGCGGTATGTATACGATTAAACAGCCCACGCTTTACAGCGCGTTAAAGCGTCTTGAATCCTTGAAATACGTTGAATCGTACTACGGCGACGTTTCCAACGGCGGAAGAAGAAAGTATTTCTCCCTTACCGACCTGGGCAAGTCGATTACCGAACAAAACCTGTCGGAGTGGGAATATTCGCGTACGATTATCGACAGTTTGATTTCGGACGGCGAAGCACATTACGATTTTTCGTTTATCACGGACAAGCAAAACGAGTTGACGGAATTAAAACGCTCGCTTGCCCTTCGCGAACAGGCGCTTGAAGACGAGAAAAGCGCGTTAAACGGGCTTCGCAACGAATTGCAACGCGAACGCTCGCTCCTGTCGGCACAAAGCGCGTCCCTTACTTCACAAAAATCGGATTTCAATGATTTGCGCGATAAAATTCAAACGCAGGCAAGTGAACTGGAAGAAAAAGAACGCGCATTGAGTGAAAAACAAGGCGTTATTGACGCGAAAGAAATAGAATTGCAGGAAAAGGAACGGCAAATTGAAGAAACGAAAGCTTTGCTGGAAACAAAAATGGAAGAGATTGCCTCCCTTCGCAAGGAAAACGACGCCTTGATAAAACAATCGGAAGCGCTTTGTTTATCGCAAGTAAGCGCGGAAGAGTTAGCGACGGCAAAATCGGAACTGGAAGAAAAGAAATCGGTAATTTCGTCTTTGCAATCCGCGATAGCGACGCAAGAAAGCACGATTGCGTTCTTGAAAAACGACTTAGACAATAAATCGGGAGAGTTTTACTCGAAACAGTTAGAGCTTCGCGCACAACAAGCACAACTGGACGCACAGCGCGAAAAGCTGGAAAATGAAAAACGACAAATGGAAGCGCAAATCCAGGAAGCGGACGCGCTTAAAGCCACCATTTTAGAACGCGAAGCGGAATACGAGCGCGCAAAACAGGCTTGGGAAGCGGAAAAATTTATGCTTTCGCAAACGAACGGCTCAATGGAAGAAGAACGCAGGCTTTTAGAAGAAGAGCGCGCTAACCTTCAAAACCAGTTGCAGACGTTGGAAGTAGAACGCGCCACCCTTCGCGCGGACAACGACGTTTTGGAATCGACGAAACTTGCCCTGGAAGAAGAAAAGGCAAGATTAGACGAATTGCGCGTCGCACTTCGAAACGAGCGCGAAGATTTAGACAAGAAAACGTACGAGTTGACCCAAGAAGAATATCAGTTGACGGAAAAACGTCGTTCGGTAGAATCTAAGCAGTCGGAAGTTAGCGTAACCAGCGAAGAAACGCAACGCCGTATCGACGATTTGGAAAATCGGGAAAACGAGCTTTTGCGTAATACGCGTAAACTGCAAGACGACCTTGCCGTGTACACGCAACAGCAAAAGGAATTTTCCGCAAGACAGTCGGCGTACAATCAACAGCAGTTAGAATTTATTGCGCGTAAAAACGCCCTTGCGGCACAACAGTTTGAGCTTGCGGACAAGATGGCAACCTACAACGCGCAGGCAAAAACCCTAAACGAAAACATCGAACGCATAGAAAGCGAACGCCTTGCTCTGCAAACGGAAAAAACGAGATTTGAAGAAGAAAAGGCTCGTTTTGAAGAGCAACGGACGGAAACGGAAAAGAACCTTTCTGCCCTTCGCGAACGCTTAAGTAGCGACGATTCAGGAATCCGCGCGCGACTGAGCGAGCTTGCCGAACGTGAACACACGCTTTCGCAACGCGAAGCTATGCTTAACGAGAAACTGCACGAATTTAATACACGGGTAATCAGCGCATACGAATCCCCCACGTATTCGCCGGCATACGGCGGTTATAACGACGTGCCGTATGGTGCTTCCTTGCGTGAAACGGCAATGCAAGACGGCATTAAGTTGAATATGGCAGGAAATATTAGACCGAGCGGTTTGAATAAACCTGACGCGCAGTCCACCAAGCGCAAAGCCACTTATAACGTTGGCGCAACTTTGTTAAAAGCGGCGCTTGTTATGTTCTGTATCGTTGCGTTTGAAAGTATTTTGGTGTTCTTTGGGTTAGATTATTTGCAAATTTCGCCCATCTACCCCATCCTTGGCTTTAGCGTTGGTTTCGTCGTGTTTATGACGTGTACGATTTTGTACACCTTGCGTTTTAGACCGCACGCGAAATTCAAAAAACACCCTTCCTATCTTATCACAACCGCGATTGTATTTGTTATCGGCGTAATTTTGATTACGATGATTGCCGTATACTTAAACGCACAACTTGCCGTCCCGTCGGAGCTTCTTTCCTATGTGATTGTGCCCACCGTTTATCTGTTGAATTTGCCTATTTTCGTCATCTTCTTCTATGCGTTTGCGCGCCGGTCAAAAAGATAATGTAACCTAAAATTTACACCCCGTCCCCGAAAATAGACGGGGTGTATTTTTTTCAAATTTTTCTTAATTTTTCTGAAGAAAACGATTGACGAACGCAGGGAAATTTGCTATAATGTCAAAGTAAACTTCAAGTGCAATATACGGAGGCGTAGCTCAGTTGGTTAGAGCGCTACCTTGACATGGTAGAGGTCGGAGGTTCGAGCCCTCTCGCGTCCACCAAAGAAAAATAATCCGAACCTTTTTCAATGGGTTTACGCCCGTGATTGGTTCGGATTAATTCTTTTCTTAAAAACCCCCAAATAAATACATATATAATATAAGGAAGGCGGAGCAGCTTACGTTGCCCCGCCTTTTTTATTGTTAAGTATGTCCATTCTCCATTTTCTTTGATTTAATTATTTTTATAACTTGTTGCGTTCCAGCGTTTTCGACAGTAACCCCAAGCCATTGTTGCGCTCCTACAATATTTTTACTATAATCCTCAATAATTTCTTGAGTCCCCTCTATCCATATTTCACCTTTTTTATAATTAAATTCAATTTTCATTTTTTCTAATGCAATATACGGATTTTGAATCCTTTTAATATTATTTGCACGACCTAAGCATTTAATCGGTTCTATCGTATCAACTAAACCTAA
>JAZRDK010000049.1:0-23724 GCA_045660225.1 Candidatus Scatosoma sp. | reverse complement strand
GGGGGCGACGTTGCGCGCATTGCGTCCGCATTTGAAGCGGACTTAGAAAAAACACGGCAAATTTTAGACGCTGCAAGCGAAAAAAACGAAAAGGAAATGGAGAAAAAACAGGATGCAATTGATTGATTTCGACGGTTTGTTCGACGAAAAATTGACGCAATATATGACGGAAAATAAGGACAAACACACGGAAAGAGAGTGGGAAAACGTCATCCCTAAGCTCTACAAAAAATTCGGCGACACGAAAATTGCAAAGATAGGCTGTACGCCCAAGGAATACTACGCGCGTATGACGGATGCCGAGTTGGTGGAAACGCTTTCCGCACACTTAGCAAAAGACGTGCCCGTGCCCGAATTTTTGTGCGCGGAAATAGAAACGCGCGGGGAAACGGAAACGCTCCTTCCTTTGCTTGAAAAGGACGACGTGGAAACGGCGTCGTACGTTATCAACTTAATCGGCGACGATGCGCGCGCCTTCGATGCGTACTTCGACGTCCTTGTCAACGCACGCTTTACCGAAGACGTGCGAAGCGACGTTACGGATATTCTCCGCTTGCACGCCGACGAAGTAAAAACGCGTGCTTTGGCGTTGTACGCGCAGGGCAAAGCGAAGGGCTACGCGATTGAAATTTTATCCCGCTCCAAAGAAAAATCGGACGAAATTTTCGATATTTTATTAAACGAGTTTAAGTCGGCGGACAACGTTTCGCTGACGGCAGGGTATTTGGCGGCATACGGCGACGAACGCGCGCTTAGCCACCTGTACAAAAAAATTGAAGACGAAAGCATCGGCTTTGTGGAATTTCAAGAACTGAAATACGCCATCGAGGCGCTTGGTGGCGAGTATAACGAGCCGAGAGATTTTTCCGCCGACAAAGATTATCTTGCCGTGGAAGTCGCCTCGTCGAAAGAAGGGGTTGGCAATTCCCTGCAGAGAAATTGAAAAACGAATAAATAAAAAACACTCCGCATATAGTAAACTAGCCTGACAAGAATTGAACCGCAACACGTCTCAAAAGCGTCTTTTTTGCTCTTTCCGTCGCGGTCGCGTTTGACATATGTTCAATATGCCTGCTCGCAACCGCACCAAAAAACCGCTAAAAATACATTTTTTGAGATGCGAAGCAGTTTTAGGCGATAAAAAGCAGTACAGACAAGGAAATCGAGCGCAATCATACACGCGTATTATAAGCGAGATTGACACAGTGTGTGCCATTTTTATCCCTAAAACCGTGATGGGTTCAGCTCTTGTCAGGCTCAGCCTGCGGAGTTTTTTTGCGCCTTGTCGTAGAAAATTCAAATGCTCCGTGGAAACATCGTAAGGGGGCTTTTGATGGAGAATTTCAATGTATATGAAGACGTATTAAATCGGACGGGTGGCGACGTGTACGTGGGGGTTGTCGGCCCCGTACGGACGGGAAAATCCACCTTCGTCAAACGGTTTATGGAAAGGATGGTAATCCCTTCGGCGAAAGGGACTGAACGCGCGGTGATGACGGACGAATTGCCACAATCCGCAGGCGGAAAAACGGTGATGACGACCGAGCCGAAGTTTGTCCCGGCTAAGGCGGCTAAAATTTCGGTGGGTAAGGGCGCGGAGGCGTCCGTTCGTCTTGTGGACTGCGTAGGGTTTGCGGTGGAAGGCGCAAACGGTTTTGAAGAAGACGGCGCGCCAAGGCTGGTAAAAACGCCGTGGCAGGACGACCCGATTCCCTTCGAGCAGGCGGCGGAAATCGGCACGCAAAAGGTAATCAAAGAACACTCGACCATCGGCGTTCTCGTCACCACGGACGGTAGCGTAACCGAGTTGGATAGAAAGGCGTATATCCCTGCCGAAGAGCGTTCCGTTCGTGAATTAAAGGCAATCGGCAAGCCGTTCGTCGTCGTATTGAATTGCAAAAATCCGTTGGGCGCTATCGAGTTAAAAACCGAGCTTGAAAACAAATACGAAGCACCCGTAGTCGCGGTGAACGTCGAAGAAATGGACGAAGGGCAGATTTTAGAAATCTTACAAAACGCCTTGTTCGAGTTTCCCGTTTTACGTATCGACGTAAAAACTCCCAGGTGGTTGCGCTCCTTTCCCGTTGAAAATTCGGCGGTGTCAAAGCTGTTTGACAAAGTCAAAAAATCGGTGGAAGGCATCGTTACAATGCGCGATTGCTTTGCTTTAGAGCGTCTATTTGACGAAGACGACGACTTTATAAATCCCGACGAAATCCGTTTGGATTTAGGTAAAGGCAGGGCGGAAATTTTCATAGGCGCAAAAGAAAAACTCTTCTACCAAGTGTTAAGCGAAACCTTGGGCGAAGAAATTTTGGACGCGTGCGCTTTGACGTCTTATCTTCGCGAATTTGCGCACGTCAAACGCGAGTTTTTGAAGGTGAAAGGCGCGCTTGAAAACGCGGAAAAGACGGGGTATGGCATCGTTTATCCTTCGGAAACGGAATACCAACTTGAAAAGCCGACGCTCGTTAAAAAGAACGCGGGCTACGGTGTGCAATTCAAGGCGAAAGCGACGGGATATCACGTCGTCAAGGTGGACGTTACGGGCGCGATTTGTCCGATTATCGGCACGAAACAACAGGGCGAAGACTTTTTAGAAGATACCTTGCAGGCATACGAAAAGGAAGACGACGGCGTTTGGGAAACGAACATTTTCGGTAAATCGCTCAGACTTCTCATCGGCGACGAATTGTCGGAAAAAGCAGACGCAATGCCCAAGGATTTGCAAAGAAAAATTCGCCGTGCGCTTTTCAAAATCGTCAACGACGGCAAAAGCAATTTGCTTTGTTTCGTCTTCTAACTCAGCGGTATAAAAAGGGGAAACGACGGGCATACTTTTACAAAATTCCATTTGGAGGCTTGTATGCGTAAATCGTCCAAAACCAAATCGTCGAAAGTACCCAAACTCACGGAAACGCAGTATGCGGAATACGTGGCGAAATTAAAAGGCGAAGACAAGACGCCGAAACCGAACGCGCAAAATCAAACGGAAAAGCCCTGTTCTTAGAACAGGGTTTTTATTTTATAAAAAAACGCCCGAAATTTTCGTATTTTTCAAACAAAATACTTTACAATTCCCACCGTTTGCTGTATAATGAAAAAGTATAATCGTCTTATTATGTCCTATTTTGCAAAAAAGTGGGGCAAGGGAAAGAAAACGTATGAAAATCTCGGAAAACTGGAAAGATTATTCAATTATCGCTACGGGCGACGGATACAAGCTCGAGCGGTGGAAGGACGTGTATTTGCTCCGTCCCGACCCGCAGGTGATTTGGTCGGCGCGTACCGATTTATTTTCCTATCCAAAGCTCAACGCGTACTATAAACGTAGCGAAAAGGGCGGTGGCGGTTGGAAAATTTTGCGCCCCTTCCCCGACGAGTGGAATATTTCCTACGACACGTTGGACGTTGCCTTCAAAATTAAGCCGATGGGGTTTAAGCATACGGGGTTGTTTCCTGAACAAGCGGTCAACTGGGAATATATGACGAAACTCATCAAAAACGCAGGCAGACCGATTAAGGTGCTCAACCTGTTTGCGTACACGGGCGGTGCTACGGTGGCGTGCGCGAAGGCAGGCGCACAAGTAACGCACGTAGACGCGGCGAAGGGTATGGTGGAAAGGGCAGGCGAAAACGCGCGTCTTTCCGGTATTCATACGGGGATTCGTTACATCGTCGACGACTGTTTGAAATTCGTACAAAGAGAAATCCGTCGCGGTAACACGTACGACGCCATTATTATGGACCCGCCTTCCTACGGCAGAGGCCCTAACGGCGAAATGTGGAAGATTGAAAACGACCTTTATAAGTTTGTCGAGCTGTGCTCGGGCGTGCTTTCGGACAATCCGTTGTTCGTGCTCATCAACAGCTATACGACGGGCTTACAACCGATGGTACTTAAAAACATTTTACAGCTGACTTTAAGCCGTTTCCAAGGCAAAGTGGACGCGTACGAAGTCGGCATCAAGACGGAAGAGGGCATTTCCCTTCCTTGCGGAGCAGGAGGTATATTCGTCCATGACGGAAACGACTAAAGAAGCGGTGCAAGATACCGCCCAGGAAAACTTGAATATTTTGTACGAAGACAACCACATCATCGTTGTCTTAAAACCGCAAATGACGGCTTGCTGTCCCGACGAAAGCAAGGACGACAACCTTCTCGACCAAATCAAAAGATACATCAAGGTTCGTTATGAAAAACCGGGCAACGTCTACGTTGGCTTGGTGCATAGACTTGACCGCCCGACGGGTGGCGTAATGGTGTACGCAAAAACGAGTAAGGCGGCGGCGCGCCTCACCGAAGGCTTGCAAACGGGCGATTTTGAAAAGAAATATCTTGCGGTGCTTTGCGGTGCGCCCGATACGGAAAGGGGGACGCTTTGCAATTATCTTCGTAAAAACACCGTCAACAATATGGTATACATTTGTACGCCAAGTGAAGAAGGCGCTAAGTATGCCGAACTTGATTATAGACTGATTGAAGACAAGGGCAAATACTCGCTGGTAGAAGTGCGCTTGCACACGGGCAGAACGCACCAAATTCGCGTCCAAATGGCAGGCATTTCGCATCCTATCTACGGGGATATGCGTTACGGCGGTGCGTTGGCGCAAAAGGGTAAGCTTGCGCTTTGGGCGTATTCGCTTTCCTTCTTGCACCCGATTACCAAAGAACGCTTAAAATTCATCGCTTGTCCGTCCGAAACGGACGTGCCTTGGAAGGCGTTTGACCTTAGCAAAGCGGTGGAAATTAAGTAAAAAATCGAGAAAATCGCAAAAACAATAAAAATCACGGCGAAATGCGTTTGACAAAACTCGCGTTTCCGTGTAAAATAAATAAGAACGATATTATATTGTAAATAGAGTTCGTAAAAACAACGAGGCATTTTCAATGAATAAGAAGAACAAGAAATGGTTAACTTTGGCTCTTGCAGGCGCGCTTTGCGCAACGACTATCGGTGCGGTTGCTTCCGCAGACGTAGTTTCCGCTGATACGGAACCCACGTACAAAATCACCGATATTTTCGGCGCTGGCACCAGCAAGACGGAACTCAAAGCGAAGAAATACGAAGGCGACGAAAAATCGACGGCAACGTTCGTGTTTGCCAACGGCGATTACGCGTACTTAAAGCGTGACCTTGCGTTCAAGTGGTTTGAAGGCAAAAACGACGCAAAATATTTGAAGTTGAACTTTGGTTTTAACGAACTCAACTTTACCACGTTCACTTTCAAGTTCGAAAGCGAATCCGCGGTTGCAAACGAAAACGAAAAAGCAACCAACAGCGTCCGCTTTAAGAATATGGCAGGCGGTTTTGTGGCGTACGTTTTGAACGGCGAAATCGTAGAATACACCGCCAAAGAAAAATCTGAACTTGACGCAAAGAAAACGGCGGGTACGTTGACGGAAGCGGAATCGAATCGTTTGGAAGAAATCGACGAATTCATCGCAAAGGACGCGGCTGCTGCTGAACAGGGCAAAGTGATTGCGCTTGCAGGCGGTCAGGACGTTACGCTTGCGTTTACGGAAAGCGCGAATTATGCCGAATTTGGCGTAAGCGTAAACGGCGAAACTATCGGCACGTTTACGGAAATCGGCGCAAACTACGGCGATTACACCTACGACAAGATGTATCCCCTTGAAATAAAGGCGGAAACGGAAGGCGGAAAGAAGACGGAATTCTTCCTTAACGAAATCAACGGTCAAAAATTCGACGAAATCGTAGACGAAAAAATCTACGACACGGCTGCGCCCGTGCTCGTCGTCAACGAAGACGTCAACGGTTTCCTGTTGGGTACGGCGTTCGCGCTCGACTACGAAAAAGTAGACGTATTGCAATCGACCAGCCTTTCCGAAGAAAAGAAATATTATCAATATAACCCTGCCGATACGAAAGTAAACTATGATGCAACGCTTTCCACGTCCGTATACTTTATGGACACCGTTTACTACAAGGGTGCCGACGATAAAGCGTACGCGGACAAGGGTGAAGGCAGAACGGCTACGACGGTGGCAAAAGAAAACAACGGCGAAGAATTCTTGGCTGTACAAATCACGCTCGGCGATAAAGTGTTCAAGGGAACTTCGGGCGACAAAGCGCAAAAGGTTTACAACCTTGCTTGGTACGCAAATACGGAAGCTGTTCGCGAAAAGCAGTTTGGCGAAGAAAAGACGGATTACATTGTTTTGAACCGTAACAACGACGGCGCGTACTACAAGACGACCAGCGCCGACGAAACGCAGGTGCAGGGCTATGAAAATGCGTTGAAACTTGCGTCGGAAGACGTGTATGCGGGTAGCAACTCGTACATCTACCTTCCTTCGCTTGACTGGTTAATCGGCGACAACAACGGTTACAACTCGTTGAAATTCACCATCAGCTATAAGACGGAATCTTCCACGTCCGCAAAAACTTCGTCCAGCCTTTCCTACAACGCGTTGAAGATTGCGACGACGGAAGAAGGCGCTTACGAATTCAAAGTATTCGCAACGGACAAAGCCGGCAATCCTATGAAGGCAATGCTCGACGGCGAAGAAGTAAACGTAACCACCAGCAACATCTGGGATATCGACGAAATTCCTTCCTTCAGCTTTGAAATTGCAAACCTTGGTTTGAAAGTAGA
The DNA here is from genome assembly GCA_045660225.1 of Candidatus Scatosoma sp. Taxonomy (GTDB): domain Bacteria; phylum Bacillota; class Clostridia; order Christensenellales; family Borkfalkiaceae; genus Scatosoma. The sequence continues at coordinate 17,103 of JAZRDK010000049.1, read as the reverse complement.
AGACCCTTCGTCTTCCACCAGCAGACTGGTAAATAAAGTTCTTGACGAATCGTACACGCTCAGCGGTCTTACGGTTGTGGGGGCAAGCAATCAGCAATCGGAATACGCGCTCTACCGCATCGATACGTCCAAGTACACGGGCACGACGGCGATTTCCCAAAAAGTTTTGACGGGTATCACGTTTGAAAAGATTAAGCTCAACGCGGCGTCCAAACTCGCCGACGTAGGCAACGGCAAGACGTTTGCAAGCTATTTAGATTTGTATCTTGACGTATACGCAGGCTTGGTTGCTGATGCAGTAAACGGCGACAAGGCGGCGGTTAAGGCTTGCTTTACGGAAATTCAAGAATACAACGAAAAGATTACGGAAGCCGACGCTGAGTGGGAAGAATACAACAAGTATAAGTGGCAATCCGCATCCAAGAAGTTTACGACGGCTGAAGAAGGCGAATACTTGATGCTTGCAAACTTCTGGGAAAAAGAACTTCCTATGCAACGCGCGGCAGGTTATAAGATTGTAGCGGTTGAATCCAAGACGGACGAAATCGAAGGCGAATCCAACTGGCTGAAGAACAACCTTGTTTCGGTGATTTTGTTCTCGATTGCAGGCGTAATGCTGATTCTCATCATTATTCTCTTGCTTGTTAAACCTTCCGATGAAACGTTGGAAGACGTTGATAAGAAGGTAAAGGCAAACAAGAAGGATGGGTCGAAAGACGACGCTAAAAAAGAATAATTTAACAAAAAGAACGGCGCGATAAACGCCGTTCTTTCATTTTGCTTGCTTTTTTTCTTCGCGCGCGCTATAATATAGGAAAGGAGAATTGCCGTGTTAGAAATCGTTTCGGATAAAAACCAAACCTTGAAAGAGTTTACGGAAAACAACTACGCGCAAGCGTCGTTTTTTTGGAATACGCTTTTGAAAAACAAGGAAATCAAAATCAACGGCAAGCGTGTCGGCAAGGATACGCGCCTTTATAAAGGCGACGTCGTTTCCTATTACTTAACGAAAAAACAGGAAGAAAAATCGGCGTTTTACACCGTCTATGAAGACGAAAACGTGAAAATTGTCGACAAGGAAAGCGGTGTCAATTCCGAGGCGGTATTCGCCGCGCTCCAACGCGAAAGGGAGTGCTATTTTATTCACCGATTAGATAGAAACACGAAAGGGCTTTTGGTGTTTGGATTAACCGCGGAGACTGAAACGGAACTTCTTCGCGCCTTCAAACACCGCTACGTCGAAAAACGTTATCACGCGCTTTGCTTTGGGCTGTTCCCCGTTGCGCAAGACACGTTGACGGCGTATCTTAAAAAGGACGCTGAAAACGCGCTTGTCAAAATTTTCGATGCGCCCGTGAAAGGCGCGGAAGAAATCGTTACCGAATACAAAACGATAGAAAATTTCGGCGAAACGACGTTGGCGGAAATTACCCTGCATACGGGCAAAACGCACCAAATCCGCGCGCACCTTGCCCACGTCGGTTGTCCCATCGTCGGGGATATGAAATACGGCGACGCGACAAGAAATAAGGCGTTTGGGCGCGCAAGACAATGCCTGGTGGCAAAGTATTTGCGTTTTCAAACGAACGGACTACTTGCCTATTTAGACGGGAAAGAATTTTCTTCCCGTTTCCAGGCAACGATAGAAAAAGAATAAGGGGTGCACTATGGAAAAAAGACGCTTAGTCGTTGCGACGGGCAACGCACACAAACTACGCGAAATCGCGCAAATTTTTACCGAATTTGAAGTCGTTTCTCAAAAGCAAATGGGTTTTGACGAAGACGTGGAAGAAACGGGCGCTACTTTTATGGAAAACGCGCTTATCAAGGCGCGCGCCGCGTCCAAAGCGCTTGGCTTTATCACACTCGCAGACGACAGCGGTATTTGTGTGGACGCATTAGACGGTGCGCCGGGTGTATTCAGCGCAAGATATTGTGGCAGACACGGCGACGACAAGGAAAATCGCAACGTGCTTTTGAAAAATATGGAAGGCGTAGAAAATAGAAACGCACATTTCACCAGCGCGATTGCGCTCGTCTATCCAGACGGCAAGGAAATCGTTGCGGAAGGGCATACCTACGGCAAAATCTTGGCGGAAGAACAAGGCGACGGCGGTTTTGGTTACGATTGCCTGTTTTTCAGCGACGATTTGCAAAAATCCTTCGGCGTAGCGACAGCGGAAGAAAAAAACGCCGTTTCGCACCGCTATCGCGGTTTGAAGGCGTTGCTTGAAAAGTGGCAGGAGCACGAAAATCAATGAAGAAAATCATCGTCGTATCCGATACGCATGGCTCGTGTAAAGGCATAGAAAAACTCATGCCACGCATTGCCGAAAACGATATCGTCGTGCATCTTGGCGACGGCGCGGGGGATATGCGCGCGATTTCCAAGGAATACCCCGACAAAGTATACGCTTGCGCTGGGAATTGCGATTTTTGCTCGCCCTTGCCTGTGGAAGGCGTAATCGAAGTCGAGTGGTTGAAAATTTTCTATTGCCACGGGCATACGCTTGGTGTAAAACAAAACCTGTATAGATTATACCAAACGGCGAAATCACTTGGTTGCCAGGTCGCTTTGTACGGGCATACGCACGACGCGCTGATTACGGAAATCGACGGTGTAACGCTTATTAACCCCGGCTCGTTGCGCGCGCCGGTTGGCGAAGGTGGAAGTTATGCCTATCTCGTCGTCAATAAAGACAAACTAACGCCCGTGATTGTAGGCGAATCGGTGTTTTAACGCCACCGTGTACGCGTTGAACAAATAAAAGACCGTCCAAAAAGGACGGTCTTTAGTTATTCGTGAATTTCAATCGTAAACGCAATATCCTTCGTTTTGCCTACGGGGATGCGCGTCATATGCGGTTTGTTTTCCAGCTCGACAATCTTTCCGTCGACGGCAGGCAAAGCGCTCCACGGCTCGATACATATAAACGGCGTCGTTTCGCTGATGGCTTGCCAAAATCCGATGAAGGGGAAGTCGGGGTATTTCACCGTCACGAAACGATTTTCTTTATCGCATTTTAAGGAAACGCAACCGGACGTGTTTTCCAAAATAATTGCGTCGTGTAAGTAATCTTCGTGGCGAAGGGGGAGCTTAACGCCTTCTTCCAAAGCGTATTCCACGGCGACGTCTGCCATAAACTTATCGCCCTCTGCCAGCGTTTGGCGTTTGGTTGCGGTCGGTTGGCTAAATTCCAAATAATAGTCTTCAAACGCGCCTTTCCCAAAGGGTACGTTTAAGCCGGGATGACCGCCAAAACAACAAATCATTTCTTTATCGTCCAAGTTGGTTGCCAAATATTTCGTTTCCAAGGCGTTTTCCGTCAACGTAAATTCCACGCGGAAGGCAAAACGGAAGGGGTATTCTTTCAGCGTTTCTTCGCCCGCTCGCATGCAAAATACCAACTTGTTTTCCGTTTGTTTTTCCAACGTAAACTCGAAATATCTTGCAAGCCCGTGCGCGCGCGAAGGGTAGGTTTTTCCGTCATAGGTAAACACGCCGTCGTACATCCTGCCTATAAAAGGGAAAAGGTTGTACGCCCTGCCCGTCCAGTACTTCTCGTCGCCCTGCCAAATATATTCCGTTTGCGTTTTTTTCGAATATATCGACCAAAGTTGTGCGCCTGCCGTATTGACGGACACCTTCAAATTTTCGTTTTCAATCGAGTAAATCATATCGCTCCTTATCGCCGAAGGCTCGGCTTTTTTATTTTCGTTACAAGTGTAACACAAAAACTTTCGTTTGTAAAGGACTTGTAATCAAAAACTTGCATAAAAAAATGTTTTATTTTTTACTTTCGTTTAGATGACTTTTTCGAAAAAATATTGTATAATAGGTATGGTAAGCGTGGGGAAAACGTTGCCAAAGTTTTACTATGGAGAAAATGAAATGGAACACGTAGTTAACGTGATAATGATGCTGGCTGCTTGCGGTGCGTTTCTCGTTGGGTTTAAGTTCTTAAGCGATAATATGGAAAAACTCGCTGGGAACAGCTTAAAACGTCTGTTTAATAAAACGTCCGACAAGAAGATGGTTGGGGTAGGCATAGGCGCGGTTTCCACCGCCGTCGTGCAAAGCTCCGGCGTTACCACGGTTATGGTCGTCGGTTTCGTAAACGCGGGGATTATGTCCCTATTCCAAGCCACTACCGTTATTATGGGTGCAAACATCGGTACGACGATTACGGCACAGCTTGCCGCGCTCAGCTCGTTCGATATCGCGCCTGCTTTCATATCCTTGCTGTTTATCGGCGTTATGATGGATATGATTTCCAAAAACGACAAAATCCGCTCGATAGGTCTTGCCATTGCAGGGCTTGGGCTGGTGTTCTTTGGGCTTGAGATTATGTCTTCGTCGATGAGCGGTTATAAAAACGAACCCGTCGTTCTCGACTTGTTGACGTCCATGTCCAACCCCTTCTTGTTGCTTTTGTTTGGCATCGTGTTTACGGCGTTGTTGCAATCGTCCAGCGCAGTTACGACGATTATCATCGCAATGGCAACGCAGGGTCTTACGGTAGGGGGCGGCGGCAACGCGGTGCTTTTTATCATCCTTGGCTCGAACATCGGCTCGTGCGTGACGGCGTTGATTTCGTCCATCGGTACGTCGGTCAACGCGCGCAGGGCAAGTATCATCCATTTGCTTTTCAACGTAACCGGCGCGTTTGTTTTCGCCATATTGCTTTTGGTTTGGTCCGGTCCTGTCGTGGGCAGTTATTTCTATGAAGAAACGTTTGTGAAATGGTTTCCTGGTATCAATGCGGCAGGTACGCAAATCGCAATGTTCCACACCTTCTTCAACGTCCTTTGTACGTTGATGTTCCTTCCTTTCACGAAGGTGCTTGTAAAACTTTCCACCATCCTTGTTCCCGATAAAAAACAAACGGAAAAAGAAGCGTGGGAACTCGTCTATATGGACAAACGTTTCTTGGCTACGCCACCGATTGCACTCGGCCAGCTGAAAAAAGAAGCCTTCCGTATGGCGGATATGTCTATGGAAAGCTTAAACACGGCGTTCCGTGGCTTTATCGACAGGGATATGGGCGCGGTGGAAAAGGTGTACGAAGCCAACGAAAACATTGCGAAAATCAGCGAACAAATCAGCGACTATCTCGTCCACGTTTCCGCGCTCGGCATTTCGCTTAGCGACGAAAAGAGCGTTACCGCATTACATAGCAACATCGGCGACATCGCGCGTATTGCAGAACTTGCCGACAACTTGACCAAATACACAAAGCGAGAAATCAAAGACAATCTCGTCTTCTCGGAAGGCATCAACGAAAAGTTGGAAGAAATGCACGACGCATTGCAAAAACAACATGCTTTGGTAAAACGTATTATCTTGGACGGCGAAATGCTTTTGATGGCGGAATCGGACGCTTTGGAAGACACGATTGACTGCATGAGAAAGGGCTTGGTTGCCGAACATATCACCCGTCTTAGCCAGGGCAAGTGCCGTCCGGAAAACAATACGGTGTTTATCAATTTGGTTTGCAATTTAGAGCGTATCGGCGACCACTTGAATTTCATCGCGCACAGCTTAGACGCGCAATAAAAAGGACTGAAAATGAACGATACAAACGCAATCGTCCTTTTGGACGAAGACAGATATCCAAATGGCGCAAACTCGCCGACAAGACACATTGAATATCGTTGCCCTTGCGGAAAAGGCAAAGTGATTGAAGAGCGTGTCGTGGGTTTTGGCGATTATATCGCTTGGCTTGCGTGTAGAAGATGTAACAAGAAATACGAAGTGGTTACAGGTTGTGGCTATTTTTGGGAATTAGAGGAAAAATAAGAAAAAGGACGGTTAAACCGTCCTTTTCGTTTATATAATTCCGTATTTGCCCGTGATAGGGTCTTGAAACAAGGGGATTTGTAAGGGATAAAAGGTAAAAACGGCGTATCCTACGGCAAGGACAACGACTAGTGCGAAAGCTATCCAAGGGCAAGGCAGTTTAACGTCTTTTGCAAACAAAAGATATTCGACGAAAAAACCTAACCCCGCCGAAAGGAAAAAGAAAGTGATATTCAGCCAGTCGGGTGTTTTTCCAAACGCGCCGTTATACGTGTAAAAGAAAACGGGGATACAAACCGTGCCGACGGCAATCCCGATACACTTTATCCACCAAAAACCAGGACAAACTGCGCGAAAAAACGGATATTGCACGCACGCGAAGAAAAGCATAGGGAAAAACAAAATTTTCATATGCTCAAACGTGGACTCGTTGACGGCGGAAATAGTCGCAAGCGAAAACGCGCGCGTCCACCCGAATAAAAAGTGTAACCCCGTGCCAAGCGCCACGGTAATAGTAAATCCTGCAAATTGCCAAAGCCCTAAATTTTTTTGCATACTTTCTCCCTAATCTTTATTTCATTTTACGAAAAAAGCAGAAAAAATATGCCTATAACATGCCAAAGCTCTCGCGCGACCCACCGCGTATACGGTGTTTCGAGCAACCACCGTCGCCACACACAAAAAGGACACCTTGTAAGGTGTCCTTTTTGTGGTGGAGTAAGAACAATCTAAATCGAACCGTTTATAAGTTTATTGAATTGTTCAACTGCATTTTTTTTATCTTTTATTTGATGAATTAAAATGTCTTCTTGCCCGTTTTCCGTTTTGATTTTTAAGAGAATACTACCGTTTTTAGATTCTTTTTCTTTGGGTTGGATCGGCGCAACTTCGGCGGATATAACACTGGCGAAACCGATTGTTTTTTTGAAAACGCCTTGATAGATTATAATATTTTCGTCTTCTTTCATAATTGCTGTGTTTGGTAAAGCAATTAAAGATACAAGCGAGATAAGTGTCATAAAAGAAAGACACGCAATAGCAAAAATTCCAAACCAACGGAAATCGGTGGTTAGAGATTTTACGATAGCATAACCGCTAACCAAGCAAGAAAAGAGCACCCCAAATAAGAAAAACCAAAAAATGTTTTTATCTCGTTTTGCAATAATTGTTTTCATAGTTATTTTACCTTATAAAATTAATTTTATAATTATAATACACTAAAAGCAAATTTTGCGCAATAGTTTTTAGAATAAAAATCAAAAAAACTTAACATGCACTATGGCGTGCGCTTGCAATATAAATCCCTTTTAACCAACATTTATTTTTGGGCAAAATAAAAAATCTAAATCAAATCATAGGTGGTTAGATTTAGGTTTCTCTTAGTGGGCAGAGGTGGATTTTGGCTACGCCAAAGCATCATCGCGCCGACAAGATTACAAAAGAAATACGTCTACGTTTGCGGACGCTCCTCGCACGAACCACCGCGTATACGGGGTTTCGAGCGACCACCCTGCATGGGCAGAGATGGATTCTCGCCTTCGGCGAGAGCGTCGCTCGCAAAACGGGCAACGGATATTTTCTATCGTTCGTTTGTTTGCTCGCTCGCGCGAACCACCGCGTATACGGGGTTCGAGCGTTGCCTCGACCGACCACAAAAAAGGCATACCGTTTGGTATGCCTTTTTTGTGGTGGGCAGAGGTGGATTCGTACCACCGAAGTCGAAGACGTCAGATTTACAGTCTGATCCATTTGGCCGCTCTGGAATCTGCCCAAATATAAAATTGTAACCACCGCGTATACGGAGTTCAAGCGTTACCCTAAGGGATAAAACAACCCGTTTCCCCTAAAAGGAAGGGGCGGTATCTTGCAATAAATTGCAAGAGCGTCACTCGCAAAACAATCAACGGACGTTTGCGCGTTTGCGTTTGTTTGCTCGCTCGCGTGAACCACCGCGTATACGGCGTTCAAGCGTTACCCTAAGGATAAACAACTCATTTCCCCGCGAAGGGGGAAATGACTTGTTGGTGCCTTGGGGCGGAATTGAACCACCGACAGGCAGATTTTCAGTCTGCTGCTCTACCAACTGAGCTACCAAGGCATCCTCCCCGAAGGGATTATAAATTTATTGTCCCTTCCCATAAGGAAACGGACAAAAAAATGGCGACCCAGAACGGGCTCGAACCGTCGACCTCCAGCGTGACAGGCTGGCGCTCTAACCAACTGAGCTACTGGGCCATTTTTATAAATATTTTGTTTGGTGGGCCTTCACGGATTCGAACCGCGGACCAATCGGTTATGAGCCGACAGCTCTAACCACTGAGCTAAAGGCCCGTATGTTTCGACGTAAAGTCATCGCACAACGCTTGATTATAATAAACGATTTTCAAATAAAAGTCAAGCATTTTTTTGTAAAAATCTAAAAAAAGTTTTCGACAAAACAAAATTTTTTTCGTTGAAAAACACCATAATTTTGTTTTGCGCTTTTTGTACAATGTTGACATATCCTTTTTGGAGGCGATAGAACATGAAAATCTGCGCGGACTACAACGGCGACGTCCTTTATCTTCGTCTTTTAGGGGAAGTGGACGAGCACGGCGCAATCACCGCAAGACGCGACGCGGACAGGCTTGCCGACGATTTTGCGCCACGTACCCGTCGCGCCGTTATCGACCTTGGTGGCGTTTCGTTTATGGATTCGACGGGGATAGGTTTTCTCATCGGCAGATACAAGAAATTTTCCCGTTACGGCGTACCCGTGTACGTAATCAATCCGTCGCGTGAGACGGATAGAATTTTGCAAATGAGCGGTGTATACGCGTTAATTCCCAAGGTACAATCATAAGAAAGGAGATGGTTATGACAAACAAGATGAAACTGGAAATATCGGCGCTGAGCGTCAACGAAAGTTTCGCAAGAAGCGCGGTTGCCGCGTTTGCGCTTGGCTTAAATCCGTCGCTGGGCGATTTATCGGACGTAAAAACCGCCGTATCAGAAGCGGTAACAAACTGCGTCGTCCACGCCTATCCCACGCAAAGCGAAGAAAACAAAATTATTATCGAGTGCACGGCGGAGAGCGACGAAGATGGGTTTTGTGGCGTTTTACATATTAAAATTACCGACAGCGGTTGCGGGATTGACGACGTGGAAAAGGCGCTGACGCCATTTTTTACGACGCATATAGAAGACGAGCGTTCGGGCATGGGGTTTACGATAATGCAAACCTTTACCGACGATTTTTCCGTTGCAAGCGAGAAAGGGAAAGGCACGACGGTTACTTTGGTAAAACGCGTCGGTGCAAGCTCGCAATGCAAAGAAATGCTGGGTCGGGGAAAGGAACGGCTAAATGCTTGACGAAAAAACGACAATCGAATACCTTCGGCGTGCGAAATCGGGCGACGCCGTTGCTAAGGAAACGCTCGTTTCCGAAAACGTTTTGCTGGTAAAATGTATCGTGAAACGCTACCTTGGTAAAGGAGTCGATTACGACGATTTATTTCAAATCGCGTGCATGGGTTTTTTGAAAGCGATTGCAGGCTTTGACGAAAGTTTCGGGGTCAAATTTTCGACGTACGCCGTGCCGATGATAGCAGGGGAAATCAAGCGTTTTATGCGCGACGACGGCTCGATAAAAGTTTCGCGCGCGATGAAACAAACGGCGAAGGAAATGAACGTTTTCGTCGAAGAATACGTCCTAAAACACGGCAAACAACCCACCGTTTTAGAAATAGCCGAATATTTTCATTTAGACGAATCGGAAACCGTCTTTATTATGGGCTCGTCCAAAATGCCCGTTTCGCTGTACGGGGGCACGGAATACAAAGACGGCAACGAAAAAGAACTCATCGACACCCTGCCTGCGTCGGACAATCAAGACGAGTGGATAGAAAGGATGCTCCTAAAAGGCGCAATCGACGCCCTGCCAGAGCGCGAAAAGAAAATTATCATCCTTCGATATTTTCGGGATATGACGCAAAGCGAAGTCGCGGCGAAAATCGGCGTCAGTCAAGTCCAGGTTTCGCGTATAGAAAGCAAAATTATCAAAGAATTTCGTCAAAAATTAAGCGGTTAAAGCGCGTCTTTTGAAAAAGTTTTTTTCGGCTTTTTCTAAAGGGCGCGTTTTTGTTTTGCAAAATTGCGAAAACCTGCTATAATATTCGTATGGCAAAGAAACGAAATTTCGACAACAAAACGCTTAGTAACGACTTTTTAGGCGCGCCGACCGCGCCAAGGCTCGCAGGCGAAATTTTTACGGCAACGATATTGCTAATTCTCGTTGTTTCGCTTGTCTTCAGTCTTTTCGTTGTAGGCAACCCCGGTTTTGAAAATTCGGAAGCGTACGTCTACTGCAGTTTTCTCGTGCCCCAACTTTGTTTTGCGTTGGCGTTAGCGTTTACGTGGTTTCGCGCAAGACCTTCCTTGCGCGTCGTTGCAACCAAGCAAAAATGCCACCCCAAATATTTCGTCGTTGCCATACTCCTGCAAATCGGCTTGTTCGGCTTGGCGGAAGTAAACACCTTGTTTTTGCGCTGGCTCGGCGCGTTTGGTTACGCGGACGAAGGCATCCAAATCCCGTCTATGGAAGGGTTTGGTTTCGTCGCCGTACTCTTCGTAATCGCCGTCTTGCCTGCCATTTTTGAAGAATCCGTTTTCCGTGGCGTAATGCTAAACGGTTTGCGCTCGTTTGGGACGCTTGGTGCGGTGCTTATTTGCGGTGCGTTGTTTGCGCTCTATCACCAAAACCCTGCCCAAACCATTTACCAGTTTTGTTGTGGCGTAGCGTTTGCGCTCGTGGCAATCCGTTCTAGCAGTATTTTGCCCACCGCGCTTTCGCATTGTCTAAACAACGCCGTCGTGCTTGTCTTAACCAAGTTCGGCGTCACTGAAATCGTCGGCGTGGCACAAATCGCCGTCTACGGTGTTTCGTTTGTATGTCTTGTCGGCTCGCTCGTTTGGTTGATTGTCTTCGATAAAAAGGCAGAGCCTACAAAAACCGACGCGTCGACGTGTGATAAAAAGGACTTCTTTTCTCGTGCGTTTATCGGCGCGCTCATTTGCGCCGTGGTTTGGATTGCCGTCCTTTTTGAAGGCATAACGGGGGCGTAATATGCAAAAGATTTATTTCGTGGTCGTAGGTAAAATTAAGGAAAGTTTCTATCGCGAAGCGGTGGCGGAATACGTCAAACGCATTTCTCGTTTTGCGAAAGTGGAAATAAAAGAACTTAACGAAGGTGCGTCCCTTGAAACGGAAGCGGACGATATTCTCCGTGTGTGTAAGGGCTACGTCGTTGCGCTTGCCGTGGAAGGTGAAAAACTCTCCAGTGAAAAGCTTGCGAAAAAGTTAAAAACGCTGACGGACGAAGGCAAGGACGTCACGTTTATCATCGGCTCGTCCTGTGGGCTTTCGGATAGAGTAAAGGCGGTTGCGGATTATAAACTGTCCTTTTCGGATATGACCTTTCCGCACCAACTTATGCGCGTTATCCTTGCCGAACAGCTCTATCGCGCGTTTATGATAAACGCAGGCTCGACGTATCATAAGTAACGGTTTTTAACTGTTCCGCGTACGATGTTGCGTGGATATTTATGAAAAAACCGCGCGTTTTTTCGAGCGCGCTAAAACGGAAAAACGTATCGTGGGTAAAAGCGTTTTCAACCGCAATATTTACGCCGTAAAACTTGGCGAAGGCTCGCCTGTCGGCATCGCGCAGTACGCCCTGCATGGTAGGGAGTTTATCACCGCGGAGCTTGCTTTTTCTCAATACGCGCAAGGCTTATATCAAGGCAGTTTTTGGATTTTGCCGTTGACAAATCCCGATGGCGCGCTTCTTTCGCAAATCGGGCTTGATTCTGCTTGGAAACATCGTGAAAAACTGCTAGGCTTAAACAAAAACAACGAAGATTTTTCCCTTTGGAAGGCGAACGGCAACGGCGTAGATTTGAACGTAAACTTCCCTGCAAGATGGGGAAAAGGCGTTTCCAACGTCCGTTATCCAGGCGCGGAAAACTACGTGGGACGCTATCCGCTTTGCGAAACGGAAACGCGTGCGCTTTGTCGTTTTACGCAAGCCATCCGTCCCGATTACACCGTCAGCTATCATACGAAAGGCGAAGAAATTTATTGGTATTTTCACCAAAAAAGACGGGAACGAGCGCGCGATTTCGTGCTTGCCAAAGCGCTTTCTCAATCGACGGGCTATCCCCTAAAATACGCAAAGGGAAGTGTCGGTGGTTACAAAGACTGGTGCATTTCTCATCTCAAAATCCCGTCGTTTACGATAGAAGTGGGGAAAGACGATTTTCAGCATCCGCTGAACGAAAACGCGCTTGCCGATATACTTATCAAAAACGCAAATTCGTTATATTGCTTATCAAAGGAATACGCAAAACAGATATGAAAAAACTTACGAGAGAAGAAAAATTTATGCGCGAAGCAATCCGCGTCGCAAAGAAGGGCTTGTCCGAAGGCGAAGTGCCTATCGGTGCAGTCGTCGTGTACGAAGACAAAGTGGTTGCAAAGGGGTATAACCGTCGCGCCAAATTGCAACTTGCGTCGGCGCACGCTGAAATGATGGCGATTGACAAAGCGTGCAAAAAATTTGGCTCTTGGCGACTTCCTGTCGGCTGTGAACTGTACGTAACGTTAGAGCCTTGCCCGATGTGTATGGGCGCAAGCCTAAACGCGCGTGTGGATAAAATTTATTTCGGCGCGTACGAGCAAAAGGGTCGTTCTTTGACGACGGAACTTGCCGAGGCAAATCTTCTCAACCATAAAACGGAAGTGGTGGGCGGTGTTTTGCAAAACGAGTGTGCCGAGCTTTTAAGCGGATTTTTCATTTCGATGCGTAAAAAACAGAAGGAAGAAAAAGAAAACAAAAAATCGGCGGTGGAAAGCGCGGAATAAATTTGGCGAAAAAGATATGCAAAACGGGGTCGATTTAGTTGACTTAATTTGCATAAATAGGTATAGTATATATATGTGATAAGGACGGTGTAGTCCGTTTCAAAAGGGAAAGGGGGCGCAAGCCCTAAAAAACGAACGAAAAAAACGTACCGCCATCGCGGAAAAGCGACGTCGGACGATAAAAAAATTAAGGATGGTTACACATGATAACTCACGGCAATGAAATCAAGTTGTTCTCCGGTAACTCCAACAACGAGCTGGCAAAAGCAATCGCAAAAAAGCTTAATACCGAGCTTGGCGAAATCGAAGTCAGCACCTTTTCCGACGGCGAAATCAACGTCCATATTGCGGAAACGGTACGCGGTAGAGATTTGTTCATTATTCAATCTACCTGCTCGCCCGTAAACGACAATCTTATGGAACTGCTTATTATGATTGACGCTGCGAAGCGCGCTTCTGCAGGTCGTATCACGGCGGTTATTCCTTACTTTGGCTACGCTCGTCAAGACAGAAAGGCTCGCTCGCGCGACCCCATCACGGCAAAACTCGTTGCAAATTTGATTACGGCAGCCGGTGCTGACCGCGTATTGACGATGGATTTGCACGCAGACCAAATCCAGGGTTTCTTCGATATTCCCGTTGACAACCTTCTTGGCGGTCCTACCCTTTACAACTACTTTGCTCAACAGGGCAACATCGACGTCGTCGTTGCGCCCGACCTTGGCAGTGTTAAGCGTTCGAGAAAGGTTGCTGAAAAATTCGGCGTTCCCCTTGCAATCATCGACAAACGCCGTCCCAAGGCAAACGTTATGGAAGTTATGAGCATTATCGGCGACGTAGCAGGCAAGAGATGTCTTATGGTCGACGATATGATTGACACGGCAGGCACGCTTTGCCAGGGCGCACAGGCAATCAAAGATGCAGGCGCAACGGAAGTTTACGCAGGCTGTACGCACGCTGTATTGAGTGGTCCTGCAATCGAAAGATTGGAAAAATCCGCTATCACGAAACTCGTTATGCTTGACACCGTACATCTTCCCGACGAAAAGAAACTCGACAAATTCGAAGTGCTTTCCGTTGCGGATATTTTTGCGGCGGCTATCGAAAACGTATATCTTGATAAGCCGATGTCGAAACTGTACGACTAATACAATTACGAAAGACAAATTGCCGTCGCTTTATTTGGCGACGGCTGTTTTCGTCAAACGGACGGAAACGGAGGCGAGTTATGTACCTTATCGTAGGGCTTGGGAACCCTGACAAACAATACGAAAAAACCTTCCACAACATCGGCTACGTAGCGGTGGGCGACGTTGCGGAAGAACTTGGCGCAAAATTCAAGAAAAAAGAGTGCGAATCTATGGTCGCGGAAGCGTTCGTTGGCGGTGAAAAAGTCATCATTGCCCGTCCTTTGACGTATATGAACAATTCGGGCAGGGCGGTGAAACAACTGATGTCCAAATATAAAATTCCCGCGCAAAACCTTCTTGTAGTCTACGACGATTACGACCTTCCCAAAGGCAAGGTGCGTATTCGCGCTTCGGGGAGTGCCGGCACGCACAACGGTATGCGCAGTATCATCGGTGAAACGGGTTTGAAGGACTTTGCGCGTATCCGCATCGGGATTCGCGACGAAGCCGTAGATATTCCTATCATCAACTACGTTTTGTCCGACGTTCGTAAGGACGATTACGAGCTGTTTGCAACCGCTTGCAAAAAAGCAGGGCAGGCAGGCGCGGAATTTGCGCGCGGTTTAGATATTGAAAAGGTAATGTGTAAATACAACGCACAGTAAGGAAGAAAATGAAACGCGATTTTTTCTCGTTCAACGGAATCGGCGGGGAATATCTCGCCTATGCGGAAGACGTCCGCCGTGGTACACCCACGGCGGTTTTCGGCGTTTCCGACCCGTTGAAATACCTGCTTGCAGGCCTGACGCCTTTCCCCGTCGTCTATATCACGGCGGATGCGGTTTCGGCGAAAAAATCCGCGGAAAACATAACCGCGCTTTCGGGGAAAACGGTGGCGACGATTACGGCAAAGGACGAGGTTTTGCTGTATAGAAAAGCGCTTTCCAAAGACGCGCTTTTCCAACGTTTGCAAGGCATACACGCGCTTTTTAACGGCGCGGAAATCGTCACGGCGGAAATTGACGCGCTTATCCAGCTTTTTCCTAAAAAATTGCCTTCAATTCGCTTTGTCGAAGGCGAAGATTTCGATTTTGAAAACCTGTCCGCCAAGCTCGTTTCCATGGGCTACGTCCGCGCAAGCGAAGTGGAAACGCGTGGCAGTTTCGCGCTCCGTGGCGACATTTTAGATATTTATCCCGTCAGCGGTACGCCCGTCCGCGTCGATTTTTTCGGCGATACGGTGGAAAAAATCAAACCCTACGACGCCGTTACGGGCGAAAGACTTGCGCCCGTGCAATCGGTGGAAATTTTGTCCGCGACGGACGTTTCGGTTACGGAAACGGACTTGCCGAAGATACAAGACGCGTTAGAAAAGGGCGTAAAATCGTGTAAAACGGCGGAGGCGTACGCAAGGGCGCGTTGCTTAGCGGACGAGTTGATGCAAGGCTCGCCCGATTCGGCGTTTCTTTTGCCTTTGCTTGAAAACTCGACGGATTTCTTTTCCGTGCTCCCCAAAAACACCGTCTTAATTTTCGACGAAAGCAAGACGATTTGGGACAAATTCAACGCGCTTTATAAAGAACACGACGAAAGAGTAAACCGACTGCTCGAAGGTGGCGAAATTTTTGCGTTCTCTCGCGCACAGTACGTAGACAAAACGACGTTTTTGGAAAAGATTTTGTCTACGCGACGTATTGCTATGCAAACGTTTACGGGCAATCCCTTCTTTTTCCAACCCTTAAAAATCTACAATTTCCCGTCCACGCCGACGGCAAAATACTTAAACGGACTGCCTGCGCTTTTGACGGATATCCGCAACTGGACGACGGGTGGATATCGCGTTCTTCTCTATTGTGGCGACGAAACGCGCGCGTCGAAAATGCAACAAAATTTCTACGACGCGTACCTGTCCACGGTCAAATTACCCGATACCGTGTCCGAATTTAACGGTGTTTCTATTCTTGCCGAACGCCTGGATAAAGGCTTTGTTTTGCACGAGTGCAAGCTTGCGGTAATCGGTACGGGCGACCTGTTTACGAAGGTGCAGGACAATCGCCGAATTCGACGCAAACGCGGTGCGATGTTCTCCGCCCCGGAAGTGGGCGATTTCGTCGTTCACGAAACGCACGGCATCGGCAGGGCGGTTGGTATGAAGACGCTGGAAACGACGGACGGCACGAAGGAATATCTTGCCGTTTCGTATAAGGACGGCGATATGTTGTACGTGCCTGCGGAGTGCATGGACGTACTTTCCAAGTACGTCGGCGACGCCTCGCCTACGCTTAGCAAAATCGGTGGCGTCGATTTCGAGCGCGTAAAAGCAAGGGTGAAGGCGTCCTTGAAAAAACTTGCCTTCGACCTTAAAAAACTGTACGCGGAACGCGCGGAAAACAAGGGATATGCCTTCCCTGAAAACCAAGTGTTTATGCAGGAATTTGAAGACGCGTTTATGCACGATTTAACGCCCGACCAAGCCAGCTCCGTACAGGAAATCAAGGCGGATATGTGCTCGCCGAAAGTGATGGATAGGTTGCTTTGTGGCGACGTGGGTTTTGGTAAAACGGAAGTTGCTTTCCGCGCGGTTTTCCTTTGCGTGCTTGCAGGCAAACAAGCGGCGCTTATGTGCCCTAGTACGGTGCTTTGCAGTCAACATTTCCGCGTAGCGGAAGCCAGGCTTTCCGCGTTCGGAGCAAAGGTGGCGTGCTTAAATCGTTTCAATACCCCCAAGCAAACGGAAGCCGTCTTAAAAGGGCTTTTAGACGGCACGATTGATTTCGTTATCGGTACGCACCGATTGTTGTCCGCGGACGTTAAATTCAAAGACCTTGGTTTGCTTGTTTTGGATGAAGAACAACGCTTTGGCGTAGAACATAAAGAAAAAATCAAGCATCTTAGAAAGGATATCGACTGCTTGACAATGACGGCGACGCCGATTCCGCGCACCCTGCATATGTCCCTTTCGGGGATTCGCGATATCTCGACGATACAAACGCCCCCGTCCGAGCGCTTACCCGTGCAAACGTACGTCGTGGAAGAAACGGAAACGCTGATTCGCGACGCGTGTATTCGCGAACTTTCGCGTGGCGGTCAGGTTTTTATTCTGTACAATCGCGTAGAAAGTATTTTCTCGTTCTCGGCGCGTATACGCGAGATTTTGCCCGAAGCGAAAATTTCCGTTGCGCACGGCAGGATGGACAAAACCACGCTTGAAAACGCGGTGCTCGATTTCTATAAGTCGGATCGTAGCCATGTCGTTCTGTGAGCCAAGGAGT
>JAZRDK010000048.1:0-6864 GCA_045660225.1 Candidatus Scatosoma sp. | reverse complement strand
CGACGTCGTTTCCTGCATACCGTTTTCCAGCCAGTAGATAATGGTGTTTACGACACCGCCAGCCCAAATTACGCGCATATATTTTTTCGTGGGCGGGATTGTCGTATCGTGCAAAACAAGGTTGTTCATAATCGAAAGATATTCGACCTTGAAGCCTGCGTCGAAAATCGTGCGAAGGTAGTACTCGTCTTCGCGCACGCTTTCAAACATGTTTTCGTACCAGCCGACCCCCGTCGCTTTTCGAAAAGGGCTTCCGATTTTTTCGATTAGCTTTTTCGTGCGTTTTAGAACGATTTGTTTTAACAGCTCTTCCTTCGTTTGGAAATTCCCGTAAAACGCCATACGCGAAACGCCTGCCTTTTTGCAAAGCTCGGTAATGGAGATGCTTTGGAAGGGTTTTTGGTTCATCAAAAAGATTAACGCTTCCTGCAAGCTGTCGCAAATGACCTTGTTCAAGTTTTCGTTGTGTTGCTTTAAGCCAAGTGTTTTTCGTTCCGTCATTACAATTTTTTCCCGTTTGTCCGTCGCGTATTTTCGGCCCTTGATTTTTTCGCGCGTATTTATTATAATGTATATAGCTATTACAGTTGTAAGCACGGTTATTATAGCCGATTTTTTTAAGAAAGTAAAGCAAAAAAGGTTAAGGAGAAGAAAAATGCTGAAGAGTAGAATCTGTGAGATGCTCGGAATTAAGTACCCCGTTTTCCAAGGCGGTATGGCATGGGTCGCTGACGCGGAGCTTGCGGGGGCGGTGTCGAGCGCAGGCGGGCTTGGGATTATCGCAGGTATGAATATGAACGGCGAACAGCTTCGCGCGGAGATACAAAAGCTTCGTACGATTACGGATAAGCCGTTTGGGGTGAACGTGATGCTGATGAGCCCGTACGCCGTGGAAGTGGCGCAGGTCATCGTGGACGAAAAAGTGCCCGTTGTTACGACGGGCGCAGGGAATCCCTTGCAGTTTATGAAGAAGTGGGTGGAAGCCGGGGTGAAGGTCATCCCTGTCGTGGCATCGGTTGCGCTTGCGAAAATGGTGGTAAGACACGGCGCGTGCGCGGTTGTTGCGGAAGGCGGTGAGTCGGGCGGACATATCGGCGAAGCGAATACGATGCCCCTTGTTCCGCAGGTGGTCGACGCGGTGAGTGTGCCCGTTTTGGCGGCAGGCGGTATCGCGGACGGCAGGGGGATTGCGGCGGCTTTGATGCTCGGTGCGGACGGCGTGCAGATGGGGACGCGGTTTTTGGTTGCGAAGGAGTGCACGGTGCATCCCGTTTATAAAGAAAAGGTGTTGAAGGCAGGGGATCGCGGTACGGTTGTCAACGGACGACGCATCGGGCATCCTGCACGCGCCTTGAAAAACCCGTTTACCGATGCGTTTGCAAAGCGCGAGAGCGACCCCACCGCGACGGACGAAGAGCTGACGATATTCGGCGCAGGCGCGCTGCGGAAGGCGGTAAAGGACGGGGACTGGGAAAACGGGTCCTTCCTTTGCGGACAGGTCGCAGGGCTTGTGAATAAGGAGCAGACCTGCCAAGAGATTTTGGAAGAAATCGTGTGCGAAGCGGAAGAAGTGCTGAGAAACGCGCACAAGCTTTTGGGGGAGTAAACCATGACGAGAGATGAAATCAAAGAAATATTGCCTCATAGAGAGCCGATGTTACTCGTGGACGAAGTGCACGAGAACGGCGACGGGACGGTAACGGGGAGCTATACGGTGCGCGGAGACGAGTTTTTCCTGCAAGGGCATTTCCCTGGAAATCCGATTGTGCCCGGCGTGATTCTTTGCGAAATGGCGTCGCAGAGCGCGTGTCTTTTGATGGCGGAAAAGGTAAAGGGCAAGCTGACGTTGTTTGCTGGCATGAAGAACGTGAAATTCAAAAACCCCGTTCACGTCGGCGACAAGGCGGAATTTACCTGTACGTTTGTGAAATCGATAGGGCCTTTCCATTTCATTGAAGCGAAAGGTTGCGTAGGCGAAAAAATGGTGATGAGCGGAGAGTTTTCGTTCGCGCTCATCGACCCTGATAAAGTGAAATAAGGAGAAAAAAAGATGTATCAACTGTTTTGTGATTCGAACTGTGAGCTGTGGCATACTACGGTCAAGGAACTGGGCTTAAACGTGATTCGTATGCCGTACGTTATGGGTGATGAGGAGCGTTTCTACGATATGGGCGAAACGCACGATTTTAAGGCGTTTTTCGATGCGATGCGCGACGGCGCTACGCCCAAGACCGCTGCTTTGAACGAGTACGCGTACACCGAATATTTCGAGCCGATTTTGGCGCGTGGGGAAGACATTTACTATATTACCTTCTCGCATCAAATGAGCGGTACGTTCAATGCGATGAAGAACGTGATAGCGGAACTTAAAGAAAAATATCCCGAAAGAGAGATTCGTTTTAAGGACACGAAGACCATTTCGTTGGGAAGCGGGTTTATTACCTATTACGGCGCGCTCAAGTGCAAGGAAGGCGCGACGATGGACGAGTTGGACGCGTATTTGGACGAACTTATCGAGCATACGGCGACCTATTTCGTCGTCAACGATTTGACGTACTTATATAGGGGCGGTCGTGTTTCGGGTGTTTCGAAGGTGCTTGGAAATCTTCTTGGAATCAAGCCCGTCTTGTACTTCAACGAAGAAGGCAAGATTTTGAACATCGAGAAGGTCAAAGGCATGAAAAAGGCACTGTTTACCCTGCTGTCGTATATGAAGACGAAGGGGAGCGAGCTGGATAAATATAAAATTTACATTTTGCAGGCGGACTGTGAAAAGGAAGCGGAAGCGTTTGCGGAGTCCATCCGCGCGCAGTTCGGGCAGGTGGATATCGAAATTCAGCCCGTAGGACCCGTTATCGGGGCGCATTGCGGGCCGGGGACGGTCGGGCTTATCTTCCACGCGAAGGAAAGATAAGAAAAAAACGGGCAAGTGCCCGTTGCGGTAGATTTTAAGGCGTGTTCAAACAGGGCGCAAAGATTATTCTGCGTCCGCTTTTTTAAGGGTTCTGATGCATCTTGCGCAAACGTAACCGTTGGTTTCCTTACCGTCTTCTACGTAGGAAATCTTTTGTACGTTCACCTTAAAAGTTCTTCTCGTTTTACGGTTGGAGTGGCTGACGTTGTTGCCCGAAGCCTGACCTTTACCGCAAATATTGCATACTCTCGACATAGTAAACACCTCCGTTTTGGGTTGATTTTCTAAAAGTAAAGCGTTTTGTTTGGCGCAAAAAAATACGCTCTTCCAAAACAAGCATAAATAATATAGCATTTTTGAAAGGAAAAAGCAATCAAAAATCACGTCAAAAAAGCAAAAAATAAAAAATATTCGGAAAAAATTAAAAAAGTACTTGCAAAAGAGTGCGAAATGGTGTAAAATAAATAAGAACTTGGAGAACGAATTATGTCTGTTAATACAAACAACGCTTACGGCAAAATTTCCATATCCGATTTGGCGATTGCGAAAGTCGCGTCTAACACCGCGATGGAATCGTATGGTATCGTTGAAATGGTTTCGCGCCGTTTTACCGACAGCCTTTCCGTCCTTTTCAAAAAGGATAGCGGTGGGCGCGGTATTAAAGTTACAACCTCCGGGAATAGAATTTACGTGGACGTTTACGTCATCGTCAAGTACGGCGTTTCCATAAACGCCGTTGCCGAATCGTTGAAGGAAGCAGTCAAGTATAAGGTGGAAGCCTTTACGGGTATGATTGTCGACACCGTCAACGTCAACGTAATCGGTGTAAAACTCTGACCATTGCGCGCAGTGGGGTTTGCCCCTGCGCTGTTTTCACGTGCGCGGTAACTTCGTTGCCCCTTTTATCCCGCGCGCGACATTTAATAAGTTAAGGAGCATTTTTATGCATAAAACAATAAATAGTACCGAATTTCGGAAAATGATATTAGTCGGCGCGAAACAGCTTGAGATTAATCGCGCACGCGTGGATGCGTTAAACGTATTCCCCGTTCCCGACGGCGACACCGGGACGAATATGTCGCTTACCATGCAATCTTGCGTAAAGGAAATGACCGCTTGTCAATCGAGCGCGTTTCCCGAAGTTTGCGACAGCGTTTCTAAAGGCGCGCTTAAGGGCGCGAGAGGGAACTCCGGCGTAATCCTTTCCCAGATTTTGAAAGGGATTTGTTCCGTGATACGCAAGGCGGAAAAAGAAGTAGACACGAAGACGTTTGCAAAGGCGATGGAAGCTGGTACGAAAGTGGCGTACGGCGCAGTTTCTATCCCTAAGGAAGGCACAATTTTGACCGTTATCCGTATGATGGGTGAACACGCGGTTAAGGTTGCGTCCAAGAAAAAGACGTTTGAAGAATTTTTCGACAGCGTAATTGAAGAAGGCGAAAGAGCGCTTGCTTTGACGCCCGAACTTCTTCCCGTTTTGAAAAAGGCGGGCGTAGTCGACTCCGGTGGCGTTGGGCTTATGACGATTATCAAGGGCTTTAGCGCGGCGCTTACGGGCGAAGAAGTGGTGGACAACTTTGCGGATATGGGTGCAGGCTCGGCCTCCGATTCGGAATTTGGCGACAATTCCGCGGTTATCGGTATGGAGCTTGGCGAAATTCAGTACGCATACTGCACCGAATTCTTCATTATCAATATGAAAAAGAGCACGACGCTTTCCGCGATTGATAAATTGAGAGAAAAACTGATGGCAATCGGCGACAGCGTCATTTGTATCGGCGATTTAGAGCTTGTGAAAGTGCACGTACACACCAACCAACCTGGTAAAGCGCTTACGTATGCGTTAGAACTTGGCGAGTTGGAACGTCCGAAGATTGAAAATATGCTGGAACAGAACCGTCAAATGAAGGCGAAGTTGGAAGCGGAAAAGAAAGAAATGGGCATGCTCGCGATTTGTACGGGCGCAGGGCTTTCGGAAATCTTCAAGGATTTGACGGTGGATAGGATTATCGAAGGCGGACAAACCATGAACCCTTCCGCAAGCGACATTGCGGACGCCGCGCAAAAAATCAACGCGGAACACATTTTCGTTTTCCCCAACAACAAAAACATCATCCTTGCGGCGGAACAGGCGAAAAATCTCGTTGAAAACAAGACGATTCACGTAATTCCTACCAAAAACGTGCCCCAAGGTTTCTCGGCTGCGCTGGAATTCAACCCTGAAGCAAGCGCCGTTGAAAACAAGACGAATATGATTCACGCCTTGGATAACGTCAAGGTTGGACAAGTAACGTACGCCGTTAGAAATACGTCCTTGAACGGTTTCTCGATTAAAGAAGGCGATATCATCGGCTTGGACGATAAGAAGATTTTGGCGAAATCGCAATCGTTGGAAGAAACGGTGCTTAAGCTTATCGGCAGGATGAAGGAAGATTTCCACCAGGTCATCACGCTGTATTACGGCGAAGACGTGAAGGAAGAAGAAGCGGAAGAGCTTTGCCAAACGATTGCGGAAAAATATCCTGATTGCGACGTCGATTTCCACAACGGCGGTCAGTCGGTATATTACTACATTTTGGCTTTAGAATAATTATACAAAATTTTTGCATAAATATATAAAATAACGGTATACTAAACGGGAAGGGCGGAGGCGCTTTTCCCGTTTTACATACAGACGGAAGGTGGTGTTATGAAGCTTTCGATGCTTCGTTCTATCGGAGAAAAACGCGAAAAAGATTTTCATAAGCTCGGGATTTTCGACACGGAAGACCTGGTGCGTTTTTATCCGCGCGCGTATTTGGATTTAACGGAGCGCGCGACGATTAAAACCGCCTACCATAACGACGTCGTTTTAATTGCGTGCGAAGTCAACCGCGTAATGCCCGTTTCCTACGGCAATAAGCGAAAGATGGTGAAGGCGTTTTGCAGTCAAGACGGCTTTCCTTTTACCGTCGTTTGGTTTAATCAGCCCTACGTCGCGCAAAAGCTGAAGGCTGGGGAATACCTGTTCTACGGGCGTGTTCAAAACAAGTTTGGGCAGGTGTCGCTAATCAATCCCACGTTCGAGCCGTTGGATAAAAACGTGCGCTTAAAAGGCATCGTGCCCGTGTATTCTCTAAAAGGCGCGCTGTCGCAAAAAATCGTGCGTAGCGCGGTGAAGGAAGCTTTGCAAAAAAGCGATTTAGAGAGCGTGATTCCCTGGCAAATTGAAAAAAGATATAACCTTCCAGAGCTTAGGCGCGCGTATTACGAAATTCACAACCCCACGTCGCACGAAAACAAGGACGTTGCCTCCGAGCGCGTCGCCTTGGAAGAATTCTTCGTGCTCGTTTCCGCGTTTAAGTTGATTAAAGGTGGCAAGGAAGACGTTCGGTTGCATAATTATACGGTTTCGGCAAGTGAAGTGAAGGCGTTTGCCGGTAGGTTTGGGTTTGAGTTTACGGACGGGCAAAAACGCGCCGTCAACGAGATTTTTGAAAACTTGTACGCGCCGACGCGTATGAATAGATTGATACAGGGCGACGTAGGCAGTGGTAAGACGGCGGTGGCGCTTTGCGGTATGTATATGGCGGTGAAAAGCGGTTTTGCGTCCGCGTATTTGTCGCCGACGGAAGTGCTTGCCCAGCAAAATTATAAATTGCTTGCAAAGTATTTTCCCGATTACACCGTCGGGTATTTGGCAGGCGGTATGACGGCGAAGGAAAAACGTGAAATGAAGGCGCGCCTTGCAAGGGGCGAAATTGATATTCTTTGTGGTACGCACGCCATTTTGCAAGACGACGTACAAATCCCCAAACTTGCTTTAATCGTTTGCGACGAACAGCACCGCTTTGGCGTGGCGCAACGCAACGCGTTGGCGGAAAAGGGCGAAGGGATTGATATGCTGGTTATGAGTGCGACGCCGATTCCCAGAACGTTGTCTTTGATTTTTTACGGCGATTTGGACGTTA